>NZ_JAEEGC010000051.1 GCF_019207025.1 Clostridium thailandense
GGTCTTGAATCCTATATATATAGATCGTTAACATTAAACATTAACTTATTTGAATATAAATTTGCCATTGCTAAAGATCATTTAATGTTCAAGTATATAATCAAAAATAACGTATGTACTTATAACAAAAAAACTGGATTTATTTGTAATTATGGGGTAAAATATATAAAACAAAAATATTGATAATGTTAAATTAAATACTATGAATATACTACGTAAAGGGGAGATTACTACATGGCAGAGGTTAAAAAAATTAAAACCAGAGAAGAAATACCGCAGGAATATAAATGGAAGGTTGACAAAATATATGAGAATGTAGAGCAATGGGAGAAGGATTTCGAAAACTTAAAGACAATTGTTTTAAAAATTTCAAATTATGTTGGTAAGCTTGGAGAAGGAAAGCATTTACTTGAATACTTGAGACTAGATGAAAAGATATCTAGGCTTGCAGGTAAATTAGCAGTATATGCACATTTGAAAAGTGATGAAAATACAGCTAATTCCACTTATCAGGCTTTAAGAGATAAGATATTTACTTACATTGCTGAAATAGGCAGCGCACAAGCGTTTTTTATTCCAGAAATATTAAGCCTTCCAGATGGTGAGGTTGAAAAAGAGCTAGAAACTACTCAAGAGTTAAAAATGTATGATTTCTTACTTAGAGATATATTAAGGAAAAAGCCGCATGTCTTAACAAAAGAAAAGGAAGAGTTAATGGCTGCGGTTTCAGATTGCTTGAATGCCCCAGATAGAATTTTTAGTATGTTGTCAGATGCAGATATGACTTTTAAGGTCATTAAAGATGAAGAAGGTAATGATATAGAGTTAATGGAATCTAATTACGGAAGTTTTATTCAGTCAAAAGATAGAAGAGTGAGAAAAGATGCATTTAAAGGGTTGTTTGAGACCTATAATAAATATAAAAATACTTTTGCAGCATCACTTACATCATCAATTAAGAATTTTATATTTATATCAAAGACAAGAAACTATGATTGTGCTTTAGAGTGTTCCTTAAAACCTAATAATATACCATTAGAAGTATATTATAATACTGTTGATACTATAAACAAAAATTTAAATTCTCTTCACAGATATGTTAAGGTTAAGAAAAAACTTTTAGGTCTTGATGAAATTCACATGTATGATTTATACGTGCCTATTATTGATACACCAAAAGAAAATATAGAATTTGAAAAAGCAGTAGAAACTGTTAAAGAGGGATTAAAGCCATTAGGAGAGGAATATATAGGTATTTTTGAAGAAGGAATAAAGGATGGTTGGATAGATATATACCCTAATAAAGGAAAAAGAGGTGGGGCATATTCTTCAGGTGATTATGATACTATGCCTTATGTGTTGCTAAATTATGACTTCAAATTAAATGATGTTTCAACCCTAGCACATGAGATGGGGCATTCAATACATTCTTATTATTCAAGAAAAAATCAACCTTATATTTACTCAGATTATTCATTATTTGTTGCAGAAGTTGCTTCAACTACAAATGAAAGTTTATTAATAAACTATTTAATAGATAAAGAACAAGATAAAAATAAGAAGCTATACCTTATAAACCAGCAATTGGAACAAATAAGGACCACCGTGTTTAGGCAGGTTATGTTTGCTGAATTTGAGAAAGTTACTCATGAAAGTATAGAGAAAGGAAACCCGTTGACATCTGAGGATTTAAGTAAGATTTGGCATGATTTAAATGTAAAATACTTTGGAGAAGATATGATTGTAGATGAGGAAATTGACATAGAATGGGCTAGAATACCTCATTTTTATAGAGATTTTTATGTATATCAATATGCTACAGGATATGCAGCTGCTAATTCATTTGCAAAAGAAATACTTGAAAAAGGAGAATCAGCTGTAAGCTCATATAAGGAATTCTTAAAGAGTGGTTCTAGTGATTATCCGATAAATGTATTAAAAAAGGCTGGAGTGGATATGACTACACCTAAGCCTCTAGAAGATACAATAAAAAGATTTAACGAACTTTTAGATATGTTAGAGAAGGAAAATAAAATTTAAACTCGTTACTTTTAACAATAAAAGATATTGCAGTATTAATTCCACTAGGATGACTAATAAGTATTGGTTATCCTAGTTTTTCTATAAGATAAGTAAAAGTTTTTATCATGCTGAATTCTGGAAACATATCCCTGCGGATAAGTTAAATGTCGGCCGTGGATATCTATAGCACATGTGAAATAGAAGTAGTTAAAGAAATGAGGTAAAGATTCATTATGTTTGCAAAAGAGTCCGTAACAATTAAATACGAAAAAGGATTACATGCAAGAGTGATTGCTATGGTAGTTCACAAAGTCAGTGAGATACAAAAAAGATATAACGTAGAATTATTTATTAGATATAAAGACAGAAATAAAATACCAGCTACCAGTGTTATGCCATTAGTGCTTTTAAAGGTGAAAAAGAATGAGGAAGTAATTGTTGAGGCTTATGGCGAAGAAGTAGAATCAGCAGTTAGAGAATTATGTGATTTTTTGCAAGGGGACTTTGATATTTTTGATAAGAATGCAATAAGTCAAGTGGACAAAATAATAGATAGTAATACCATAACGTGTGAACAAGTTTTTGATAGTATGGCTAATGGAATAGTAGTCAGTGACGAATATGATGTAATAACTGTCTTCAATCCAGCAGCAGAAAATATTTTAGGAATAAGAGCTTCAGAGGTAATAGGTAAAAGGGTATATGATGCAATACCTAACTCCAGGCTACATATTGTAAATAAAACTAGAAAAGCAGAACTTATGTGTAAGCAATTAATAGGAAGTTCATTGATATTAACTAATAGAACGCCTATTTCAATTGATGGTCAGCCTAAAGGAGCAGTAGCTAGTTTTGAAGATGTTTCTAATTTTGAAAAGATAACAGGAGAACTTAAAGAAGTAAAGGAATTGAAGGAAAGGCTGCAGCTTATACTGGAAACTGTTCAGGATGGCATATGCGTAATAAATAAAGATGGGATAATAACATATGTAAATCCAGCTTATCTGAAAATTTTAAATGAAGGCAAAGAGGAATTAATAAATAAAAATGTAAAAAATATATCACCAATGGGGGCCAGAAAAAAGGTATTAGACACAGGTAAAAGTATAACGGGAGCAATAAGTCATAAAAAGAATGGAGTTGTCATAGTATCAAACATTAATCCAATAATTGTTGATGGAGAAATGAATGGTGCAGTTTCAGTTGTAAAAAATGTAACTGAAGTTCAGAAACTTTATGAAAAATTGAATAAGGTAGCTGCTAAAGCTGAATATTTGGAGGAGGAACTTTTAAGAACAAAAAAACCTCATGACGCCTTTAAAAAATTTAAAGGTAAAAGTGGGAGCGTGTTGGATTCCTTGGCGATAGCTGCAAAAGCAGCTAGAAGTAATTCTACAGTTCTAATAAGGGGAGAAAGTGGTACTGGAAAAGAGCTAATTGCGGAGGGAATTCATTTTTCAAGTGAGAGGGCTTCAGGTTCCTTTATAAGAATAAACTGTGCTGCAATTCCAGCAGATTTATTAGAAAGTGAATTATTTGGACATGAAAAAGGAGCGTTTACTGGAGCTATAAAGAGAAAATTAGGTAAATTTGAGCTGGCACATAACGGAAGCATTTTCTTAGATGAAATCGGTGAAATGGACAAAAGTGTTCAAGCAAAGATTTTAAGAGTAATACAAGATAGAGAATTGCAGAGAGTTGGTGGAGAAGAAACTATAAAAGTAAATGTAAGAATCATAGCTGCCACTCACAGAGATTTAGAACAAATGGTTAGAGAAAAGGAATTTAGAGAAGATTTATACTATAGGTTAAATGTAATACCGATAATTATTCCACCGCTTAGGGAGAGAAAGGAAGATATACCTTTGCTGGTAGAACATTTTATAAAAAAAATGAAAGATGAAAAAGATATAAAAGGTATAAGTAAGGAAGCCATGGATGTACTTATGAATTATAATTGGCCGGGAAACGTTAGAGAATTAGAAAATTTGTTGGAAAGAATTACTGCACTTACAGATAATGAGTATATAGGAGTAGAGGATCTGCCTTCATATATAAAAGAAGAAGTTACGTATAAAGAGGATAAGAAAGCAGCCCATAAAGAAAGTTTAAATTCTAATTCTATGTTAGTTAAAATAGAGAATGAGGAAGAAATATTACCGTTAGCAGAATATGAAAAACTTATTATAGAAAAAGCTTTGAAAAAATATGGAAGCTATAATGCAGCAGGAAAAGCTTTAGGTATTACCCATAAGACGGTTGCAGCAAAGGCGAAATTGTATGGAATTGAGAAAGTTGTCCTTTGGGTAAAATGAATAACTTGGTAATAAATATCAATGTTCAACGAAAATATCAATGTAGATCTTCTTTTTTGTATCAATTTTAAAAAAGATTCTTAAATAAAAAGATTTGCAAATGCTGTAAATGTATACATTTGGGTGAAATTGACTAAGCATATTAGTGAATCATAATTAAACGTTTTCTCTTGGCATTAATTTTGCTGGTTTAATAATAAAAAGAAAAATTCATTTGAGTTGTAGGAGGTTAAAGTCCTAAATGGACTTTAACGGGTAATTTGTGAGCGGGAGCGAAGGGGTTTAATTACCACGTGTTTCCGACTAAAAGGAGGAATATATATATGAAAAAATTGATTAATAACCCTGATTTAGTAGTTGAAGAGATGATAAAGGGAATGATAGCTGCTCATCCAGAATATCTGAAGAAAAGTAATGCTGGTAATATATTAGTAAGAAAGGATTCACCAATAAAAGGTAAGGTTGCATTAGTAAGTGGAGGAGGAAGTGGTCACGAACCAGCACATGCTGGGTATGTTGGAAAAGGAATGCTAGATGCTGCAGTAGCAGGTGCCGTATTTACATCCCCAACACCTGATCAAGTTTATGAGGCAGTCAAAGAAGTTGATGGAGGAGCAGGAGTACTTTTAGTTATAAAAAACTATACTGGTGACGTAATGAATTTTGACATGGCTAAAGATATGGCTGATATGGACGGAATAAAGGTAGATAGTGTAGTGGTAAATGATGATGTAGCTGTTGAAAATAGCACATACACTGCAGGAAGACGTGGAATTGCAGGAACTGTTTTTGTGCATAAAATAGCTGGTGCAAAGGCAGAACAAGGTGGAAGTTTAGAAGAAGTAAAAAGAGTTGCGGAAAAGGTTATAGAAAACGTACGTAGTATGGGAATGGCATTAAGCTCATGTATAGTTCCAGCAGCAGGAAAGGCCAATTTTACCTTAGCAGAAAATGAAGTAGAGATAGGCATGGGCATACATGGTGAACCAGGAACCCATAGAGAAACTATAAAAACAGCAGATGAAATAGCAGAACACTTGGTTACTAAAATATTAAAGGATATGCCTGTAGAAAAAGGAACTGAAGTTGCGGTTATGGTAAATGGACTATCAGGAACACCATTAATGGAACTTTATATAGTTAATAAAAAAGTAAGTGAGATGTTAAGTGAAAGAGGTATTAAAGTTCATAAAACTTTTGTAGGTGAATTTATGACATCACTAGAAATGGCAGGGTGTTCAATAAGTATACTAAAATTAGATAATGAGTTAAAAGGGTTATTAGATGATAAAGCGGACACTCCAGCATTGAAGGTATATTAGTACATGTAAAAATTGAGGAGAGATAAGATATGAGCGTAAATGGAAAACAATTAATACAAATATTAAATAGAATTAGTGAAGTAATAGACGCAAATAAAACATATTTGACAGAATTAGATGCAGCCATTGGTGATGGAGACCATGGATTAAATATGAATAAAGGATTCATGGCTGTAAAGGAAAAGTTAAAGGATGAAGTCGGGAATGATATAGGAGATATCTTAAAGAAGACTGGAATGGCATTAGTATCCAATGTAGGCGGGGCTTCAGGGCCTTTATATGGAACAGCATTTATGAAAGCCGCAGTGGTAGTTAATGGAAAACAAAGTATAGACATAAGAGATTTTGTGAAAATGTTAGAAGAAGCTTTACAAGGCGTTAAAATGAGAGGTAAGGGAGAATTTGGTGATAAGACAATGATAGATGCTATAGAGCCTGCGTTAGATGCTATAAAGAGTTCTATAGACTCTGGAATAGATACTATAAAGATATTGGAAAAGGCTAAAACTGCTGCATTTCAAGGTGTTGAGGATACTAAGAAAATTATTGCTAAAAAAGGAAGGGCAAGTTATTTGGGAGAAAGAAGCATAGGTCATCAAGATGCAGGAGCTACTTCAAGTTATCTAATATTTAATACTATTTATGAAGAAGTAAGCAAAATGTAAGGAATTGAGGTATGAAATATGGTAGGAATAGTAATTGTATCACACAGCAATAAAGTTGCACAAGGAGTAAAAGAATTAGTAAGCCAGATGTCCGTTGATGGTAAAATAGCTACTGCTGGAGGTACTAATGACGGAAGATTGGGGACAGATGTGGAGAAAATTATAAAGGCTATAAATGAAGTTTACTGTGAAGATGGAGTGCTTGTACTTTTCGACTTAGGAAGTGCATATATGAATGCCGAAATGGCTATAGAAGGTTTAGATGAAAAAAAGAAAGAAAAGGTGGAAATAATCGATACAGCTCTAGTAGAAGGAGCGTTAACTGCAGCAGTTGAAGCTAGCATAGGAAAGAGTAAAGAAGAGATAAAGGAGTCTCTAAAGACAATGTGCCTTGGAAAGATGCCTTAAATTACAATGTGTTGCTAAAAATATTTTAATTGATTTTTAAAATATATTTGATTAAATTTTAAAAACATGAAATATAAGTTTGAATTTAGCTAAAATAGGCATAAATTAAAAAATTATGTCTATTTTTTTTAGATTTCTATTTTAAACATTCGAAAAATATTGTATTATTATAATTGTTACGATTTCATTTTGTAATACTGTAATTATCATATTATATAAATTATAGTCTTGATGCTTTAAATTACCATAATAAATATTTAATAGAATATAAAAATACATAAGAATGAATTATATAATAAACTTTGACATAAAAACATAAGATAATTATGAAAAGGAGAGATGATATTGAATAAAATATCGAAACTTGTTACTGCGGCTTTTATGGGGGTATTTATAGTTACAACTCCAGTGTCGGCAAAGCCATTAGATAGTAACAATCAAATCTTAGGAAACGGAAACGTCGAAAAAAACATAGAAATGTTGGACAACCAGATAGAAGGCGCTATTAGACAAGTAGAAAGCAATAAAAAAGATATAGCTGATGTTCAAAATCAAATGAGCAATTTACAAAAAGATATGGCTAATACTGAAAAAGATATAGCCTTTCATCAAGACTTATTTAAGAAGAGGGCAAGGGCTGCATATATGAGTGGAGCAGACAACTATTTAGAGATTATGCTAGATTCGAAAAATATCCAAGACTTTATATGGAGACTAGAAGCAGTCAAAAAAATTATAGAGTTTGATAAGAATGTAGTTAGCCAATTAAGTAGCAAAAAAGAAAAAATAATTGTAGAGCAAAAACAATTAAAGGATAAAAGTAATAAATTGGTTACATTGAAGGAACAAAATGAAAAAAAATTGGCCAAGCTTAAGACAGATAAAGAGAACCAGAAGAAGTTGCTAGCTCAAGCTCCTCAAAATAATTTTGCAATAGCAAGTACAGCTAATGTATTAAGTTCAAGCGGCTCCAGAAATAACTTATCTAGAGGAGCATTACATATTACAGGTGGATCAAATAGTGATGTTGTGTCATATGCTAGTAATTTTTTAGGAACACCTTATGTTTGGGGAGGAACTTCTCCATCAGGGTTTGATTGCTCTGGATTTACACAATATGTATATGGGCATTTCGGCGTGGGACTAGGCAGAACTACATATGAGCAAATAAGCGATGGTGTAGCAGTATCAAGGAGTCAACTTCAACCTGGAGATTTAGTTTTATTTGGAACTTCAAGTAATCCTCATCATGTAGGCATATATGTAGGGGATGGAATGTATATTCATGCGCCTCGAACAGGAGATGTAGTAAAGGTATCATCATTAGATAGAGGCGATTTTGTAGCTGGACGTAGGGTTAAGTAATATGGATAGAATAATTTGTTTAGTAGGTGAAAGTGGTTGTGGAAAGAGTACTGTTGCCGAAGCATTGGAAAAGGAAGGGTACAATTATATACAAAGCTACACTGATAGACCAAAAAGAAACCCTAATGAAAAAGGACATATTTTTATTGATATTAGCTATGACAAATGGATTGTGGAGCATAAAAATTCTGAAATAATAGCGGAGACTTTTTTTGATAAGCATCATTATTGGTCAATTAGAGAACAATATAAGGATAAGGGTATAAGTATATATACGGTAGATCCTAGGGGAGTACAAGACTTAAAAAGATTTATTGATGATGCTGAAATCGTAGGCGTATATTTAAGATGTGATGAGGCTAATAGAATTTTAAGAATGAGAATTGATAATAGAACTGAAGAAAGCATAATAACTAGAATAGAGAATGATAGAGAAACTTTTAAAATAGTGGAATGTGACTATACTATTGATGCAAATAGGAGTTTAGAACAAGTTGTGGATTTAGTAAAATGTATAATAGATTTTAAATAAGTTAAAATAATATAGTAACGTTTTTGCTTTAAGTGCATAGGATAAAGTGGGCAAAAGATAAAAGCAAAATAGTATGTGCGAGTTTTGGTGATTTTATAAGCAGAGGTGTCATATAGCCTCTGCTTTAATTATTAGAGATTAATTCATTGACTTTGTTATTTTTATTAATTCATCTTCTTGAATATTTCCTGTGATATCATATTGTATATTGTTTTTAACAAAATTAATTTCTGTAGTCATTATACTTGGGTCAGAAGGGTCTTTAGTTTTTGTTATATATCCTTTAGAACCATTAATATCAATAAATTTTCCTGTATAATTTGTAAAAGTAGTACTTTTGTTTTGCAGTATTTTAAAATAAATATTTTTAAAACTATAATTTAATTTAACATATATTTCTCTAGAGTCATTTTTAGGCAGTGATATATCCGTGAGTTCAAATCCATCAGGAATATATGAAGGCATAATAAGCTTTCCACCCCAAAAGTTTTCTGCATCTGCTATACTTACAGGTTTAGATGATTCACTTAAAGAAGATTTAAGCATAGGTGTGTCAGAATCTATTGAGCTTTTTGCAGAAATATTTGCAGATGCATTTTGTTTGGCATCTTCAGCTGTATTAGTATTATCATTTAACTCAGCAGTTCCAGATGAATCAGTTGCTTGTTTATTCTCAGGTGAAGGAGAATTTGTGGTGTTATCTTTAGGTTTATCTTTGCTTGAGGTTGATGGTGTACTACTATTACTGTTGGGCAAGTCAATATTTTGAGTACTACTATTACTATTGGGTAAGTGAACATTTTGAGCACCACTATTATTGCTAGGTAAGTCAGCATTTTGAGCACTACTATTATTGCTGGGTAAGTCAATATTTTGAGTACTACTATTATTGCTAGGTAAGTCAATATTTTGAGTACTACTATTATTGTTTACAGTAGATCTACTATTTTGCTGGATTTGTTTTTTTAAAACAGTTTCATTTGAATTATTAATGTTTACATCATTTTTATTGTTAGTGTATTTATTATTTTCGTTATTAAGTTTAGCAGACTTTTTAGGTATTTCATTATTATAAGTTACAAAAGAAGAGTTAGGTTTATGAAAGATAAATTTATAGCTTGCAATTGAAAATATAATGATAGTTAAAGAAGCTACAGTTACAAAAAAAGGTTTTAGATTATATTTCTTTTGTTCTTTGCATTTTTTTAAAGTTGATAATTTTAAATCCTCAGTAACTTGAATGTCCTTAAGGATAGAATTTGCAATTTCTTTTAAATTATTAATATCTCTACTCATAGTTTATCTTCCCATCTAAATTTAATTTTAAAACTTCTCTAGCTCTAAATAATCTGCTCCTAACTGTTCCATCAGGTATATTTAATATTCTGCTTATTTCAGTAGTTGAAAGCTCTTCATAATAAAAAAGAATAACTACATCTTTATACTTTTTGGGAAGGTCCATAACTTCCTTTAATAATTCTTTATATTGAAGTTTTTTTATAACTTCTGTATCAGGAGTGTCAGATTTTTTATCAAAATCATAATTAATAAGTTTCATATCTTCATGTAGTATAACTCTTTTAAACCAAGAGCTTCTTAATATATCTTTACAAGTATTCATAGTGATGCTTAGGATCCAAGTTTTCTCGGTACTGTTTCCGCGAAATTTGCAGAGATTCTTATATACTTTTACGAATACTTCCTGAAAAGCATCTTCAGCAAGATACTTGTCCTTTAGATATATATATGAGATTCTGAGTACGTCATTTCCGTATTCATTGATTAGTCTTTCAATTTCTTTATCCATATATGTCGTAATATCTTATGTCAAGATATTTTCCTCCTTCCCATATATTAGACGTACTAAAATAGTTTTATGCTTCAAAAAATAAATAAAGAACTAAAAAAATCCCTAGTGAATTAGTCTATAACATTCCATAATCAAGAAGGTATAGATTATTTTTTTCATCATATCCAAAAGAATTAATCTTACAATATTCATTTTGGAGTTCTGGAGAATCGCTAACCCATGTTTTTTTGAATTTTTCTAATAATGGAAAGAAGCTGTCCACATTTGAAAAACTAAATCCTTTTTCAAGATGGGTATATATGGTTTCTGTAGATTCAGTGCTTGTATCTAATGGAGTTAATAATTTATGGACAGTTAAATATATGAACTTACTTTCGTACAAGGCATATACAGGGCATAATATTTCTTTGAATTCTTGAAGTCGTTCGTCATCGGATGTATATATATCAAATTCATTAAGACACTGGTCAGCACCAATAGGTAGACGGAAGCTTGTAGCATCAGAAGAAGCCTTAATTATAAAATTATCTATTTTATATACACAGCGCATAGATCTCGCTATAATATTCTGCCTGGTTAATTGTCTTAATAAACTGTTGGTTGTTTTTTTATTACGACCTAAGGTCATACCATATTGATTTAAAAATTTTTCAACTTGTTGTAATTCTGCGTTCATAATTATACCCCCTTTTTCTCAAGTAAAATGATTAGTAATTATATTATTAGGGAAAATAAATTACTAATGCGATTAATTTGTTCAATTATAAAATAATTTAGATAAATGAAAATATTATTATTTATAATACCATAAATACAGGGGATTTTAAAGAACAATCTTAAATAGGATGCAAATACAGCACTTAAGATATAATAACTAGAGGTAAACTCTAGTTATTATATCTTAAGTGCTGTAATGCGTTAGATGTTTATTAACGTGCATAAGTTTAGAGATTGAAAAATCATATTTTAAAATTTTTATAGATTGATGTTTAGCTATCATGTTTCCGATTTTTAGCTTATCTATATCATAATAATCAAGACTATGTGTATCAGATCCAACGGACATTTGTATATTATTTTTTTTAAGCTTCTTTAGCAGTCTGCTTGTCCGCCAAGAATCTATAGTTTTTACCACCTCATCAAAATAATCATATCCATCATTCACGTTTAATTCCCAAAATAGATTATGATCTTTAAGTGTATTAATTACATAGTTTAAACCATATATTTTGCAAGAATTAAGAATATTAGTATGAGCTAATCCTATTTTACAGGTTAGTTTTGAAGTGTACTCTCCAATTTCGCTAAATTTAACACTGTGTTTGAAGAAATCTATATATTCTAGAAGTACGAAATCTAACTTATTGAGGTATTCATAAGGTAAATTTTTCAAGTCACACAATTCTTTATTCATACATATTTCTATTCCTGCAAGTATCTCAATTTTATTTTTGTATTTTTCTTTCAATCTGTTAATATCTTCTATATATTTTTGAAGGTCTTTACTGCGTACAGAGTCACATTTGTCGGTTTGAAAATGATCAGAAATACCTACTGCAGTCACAGAATTGACAATAGCATTTTGTATGATTTCTTCTGGCGTGTGTGCGCCATCAGACCAAGTTGTATGGTTGTGTAAGTCCATAAAAGACATTTCGCTTAAATCCATATAGTTGACCTCTTTTCGATTTAGAATACTTACAAAGTATAATCGTTTACAATAATATGATAAACCAATTTGACAGAAAAGTAAATATGTTTAGAAGAGTTGATACAATAGAATATTAAATGATATAATTCTTCAGATTAATATATATGAAGTGAAAAAATCATTGTTTGATTTTTTTGAAGGATTTCATGGACTGGATTGCAAAAAAATAATATAGACAATATCAAAGCTTGTAACACTTTATCGACTTGCTGCATATTATTATATTAAGCAAGGGATGAAAATAAAAATATGCCGGTAATATTTTTAGTGTAATATATGAGCAGAGTGAAAACTCTGCTTAATTTTTGTATTTTGAAATAGGCTATAGTAAAATATTCTTAATAGAGTTATAGATACTCGTAGCCGACACTTAACTTATAC
>NZ_JAEEGC010000052.1 GCF_019207025.1 Clostridium thailandense
AATATGAGGTATTTCTAATGAATTCATAAATATCTCTCCTCATAAAAATATTTTATAGTTATTGTTCCCATAATTACCAGCTATACATACATAAAAAGAACATCCATAGATTTGATTTACACAAATCTATGGATGTTCCCTCCACGGCCGAAAGTAGACTTACACTCCTGCGTATAAGTCTACTTTCTGGTATAGGTATTTATATAGTGCAACTGCCCTGTTTATACTTTTATGCTTTAAGCCTTATCATCTAGTTTTCTCATATAACTTTAAATTTGAACTATGTCACTAGTTTCCTCTCCATTTAATATTTTTACTACATTACCTGAGGCTCTCTTTTTTAATTCTTCAAGCGATTCTATAGATAGATATGATACATGGGGTGTTACAAAAATATTCTCACAGTTAAAAATCTCTTCATTTCCGCAAGGAGGCTCATTTTCTATAACATCAAGTACTGCCCCTGCTATGGTTCTATTTTTCACTGCTTCTACCATATCTCTTTCATTGATAACTTTTCCTCTTGAAGCATTTATTATGTATGCCGTATTTTTCATAATTTTAAACTCTTTTTTCGAGATTAATGCTTTTGTTTCATCACAATATATTGTATTAATGCTTATATAATCAGCATTTCCTAATCCTGTTTCCAAGTCTACCTGTTTCACATCATATTCCTTAAGCACCTCCTCCTTAACATAAGGATCATATACCATAACATTCATTTTTATAGCCTTTGCTTTTTCAGCTATACTTCTGCCAATTCTTCCAAATCCAATAATAAAAAGTGTAGAGGAGTTAATTCTTTTACCTATTTTTTTAGAAGCTTGATATCCCCACAGTCCTTTATTTGAATTTTCAATATAAAAGTACAAATTCTTATTTAGGAAAAATATTGCAGCAATTACATAGTCCGAAATATCTTCTACACAATATCCTGGAACAGATGTAACCTTAATACCCTTTTCTTTAGCAGCTTCCACATCTACCCTATCATATCCTCCACCATAGATTGCAATGATCTTACATTTATTAAGTTTTTCTATAGTTTTTTTTGACATGTCAATATATACCTGACATAATATAGCATCTGCATCCTTACCAAAATCCTCAAGGTCTTTTTCATAATCATCTCCAGAATGTTTTATTATGCAATTTGGAAAGCTATTCTTTAATATTTCTTCTTCAATTACATAGTCTGACCACTCTTCATCTATAATCCATATTAATGGCTTCACAGCATTCACTCCTTATAATATATTTATATATAGCATTTCTTGCAATTTTTTCTTTATCTCTACCTTCACTAAAATTAGGTACACATTATCATAATTTTTCCATATCTCTTTTCTCTTCAGTTTGTTTGATCTTATTATACGGTTTGCACATCTACATAACGTCTATATATTTTTATACAGAAAAAAATCCTTGACTCTTACACTTTTGTCATAAGAGCCAAAGACTTTTTACATTAAATTTAGTATCTGCTTTTTTATATCTATAAACTTATCTGAAGTTATTAAATCCTTTGTTCTATTTTGAGGTAGATCCACACATATTTTTTCCTTTATATAAGCAGGTTTATCGGACAATATATATATTTTATTTGAGAGATAAATCGCTTCTTCTATATCGTGAGTTATAAGCAATATTGTACTATTTAGGTCTTTAATTACATCCAAAAGCCATGTTTGCATCTTGCTTCGTGTAATGGCGTCTAAAGCTCCAAAAGGCTCATCTAAAAGCATTATATTGCTAGAAGTCATATAAGTTCTTAAAAATGCTGCTCTTTGTCTCATTCCACCTGATAACTGAAAAGGATATTTATATTCATACCCCTTTAATCCATAGGCGTCAAAATAATCTATAACTTTCTTTCTTCCTTCTTTTCTGCTTCTACCTTTAATATAAAGTGGTAAAGCTACGTTATCTATTATTTTTTTCCACGGTAGGAGTAAATCCTTTTGATGCATATAGCTTATTTCTCCTTCAACTGTAACTTCTCCGTTGTCTGGTTTTAATATTCCTGATATTATATTTAATATAGTACTTTTGCCACTACCACTTGGCCCAAGAAGACTTACAAACTCACCTTCATTTACCTCTAAACTTATATCTTTAAGTATGTAATCTTTTTCGAAGGATCTTGACACATTTTTCAATATAAGCTTTTTTTTACAGTCACTATTATTATCCAAAATAACCTATCTCCTTTAAACTATTTAGTTGGAAGGAATTCATTTGTGAATGCATCTTCTGCCTTCATATTCTTATTTATCAATTTCTTATCCAAAAGGAACTTTGTATAATTGTTCCAAACTGTTGCTTTCATTTCTCCCCATCTTGAAGCATCTTCTTTATATTTGTTTTTCAAATACTTTTGGCTTTCAACAGCAAGATTTTTATCTATTTCTGGTGCATTTTTAACAAGTATACCTGCTGCATCTTCTGGATTGCTCATAGCATATTCATATCCCTTTGTGGTAGCTTTCATAAACTTTTTAACCAACTCAGGTTTATTCTTCAAAGTATTCTCATTTGATATTAAAATAGGAGTATAGTAATCCAAATCTGGATTTAATTTTCTTACTTCAATATAATCTAAAGGTATGTTTTTAAGTTTCGCATCTATGCCAGTCCATCCTTCATATATCCAAGCAAAATCCACATTACTCTTAGTTGCTGCAAAAAAGTCTTGACTACCCATATCAACTATTTTAAGTTTATTGAAATCAGCACCTTCTTTTTGCATTATTGCTTGAAGTACAGCTTTCTCCGATGGCGATCCCCATCCTCCGTAAGTCTTTCCTTCAAAATCCTTTACAGTTTTTATATTTTTACTCTTTGGTGCTGCAAACCCAGAAGTATTGTGCTGAATTATAGCTGCTATAGCTTTTATAGGCAGTGGATTATCTGATGTTCTCGCATAAGTCAAGTCTTCCTGATAGCTTACACCAAAGTCACCTTTGCCAGCTGCTATTAAATTTCCTACCGCTCCTTCAGAAGGCTGGATTATTTCTACATCTAATCCTTCTTCTTTATAGTATCCTTTATCCTTAGCTACATATAAACCAGTATGATTAGTATTTGGGGTCCAATCAAGTATTACCTTGACCTTTGTTAACTCATTCTTATCCGCTGTGCTAGTTTCTGCCTTCTTACCTGTTGCTCCGCATCCTGCAAAAACAGAAGCAGTTATTATACAAGAAGCTAAGATTGCAAAAATTCTTTTTCCTTTCATATTAAAATGTTACCTCCTTAGATTTATTTAACTAATTATTAATTGAAACATCTAAATAGCATAAAATTAAACCCTTCTCTAAATTCGAAAAGGGTTAAAATAGCACAATAAAATCAAACTATTTTCCCTCCGTTGGCATTACCCAATTCAGGTTGTAAGGGTCGAAGCTTTAACTTCCTCTCAGACAATAACATTGCCTCCCCCAATTTATTATTTAAAAATAATTAACACCTAAAGTATATCATTCTATGTATAATTATGTCAAATCATAACGGTATATCTGCTATCTTTCTCTTATTTTTCTCTGCCACGGCATAAATATATATTGGAGCATATACATAAATACGAATAAAGCCATGCTTAATATTATTATTACAATTATGGCAGCAAATATTTTATCAAGAGCATAGGCATTCTTAGCCCTTACCATAAATATACCAAGACCTTTATCTCCTCCAAGCCACTCGCCAATTACTGCTCCCATTATACTATATGTTGCTGCTATTCTAAGACCCGAGAAAAAAGAACCTAAACAACCTGGAAACTTAACAAAAATAAATTTTTGTATTCTGGAAGCTCCCATTATATCCATCAAACTCAACATATCGTTATCAGCTTCCTCTAATCCATCAACTAAACTTATGACAATAGGAAAAAAACATACCATTATGACTACTATAACTTTAGGAAGCACCCCAAAACCAAACCATATTATAAAGATTGGTGCTAAGGCTATAGTCGGTATAGTTTGAGAAATTACAAGTATAGGATAAATACAGCTTTTTATTAATTTTATGCTGTCCATAAGTACTGCTAATACTATTGCTAAAATTATCGAAAACAAAAATCCTATAACTGCTTCATATAGAGTCGCATAAATGTGAGGTTTTAAATCCGGCATAATTCTAAAAAGTGTGCTAACTATATCACTTGGAGAAGGAAGTATATACTTAGGTATACCACCTTTATCTACGGCTAACTGCCATGAAAATATTAATACAAACTGAAAAATAATAGATATAAATCTATTAATTGATTTTTTATAACTCTTCATTTTATTGCACATCCTAATTGCATTTCAACTAAGTCCTTAAGCTCAGTTGAAATCATATTGTTTTTGTCGATATCATTTCCCAAAGTTCTTTTCCGACTAAGTTTTTAAAATTATATTCAAGTTGTTCTTCAAAGCAGCTAATATTGATTCCTTTAATTTTAGCTAGCTCTTCCACAACCTTTTTTATCAATATAGGCATTCCTATATTTCCACTTAACCATTCCTCTGCTTCTGGTCCGTCAGTCTCTACAAGAATTTTATCTCGAGGTATACTATTTGCTATTTCTTTTATTATGTTGGAATAAAAGAGTTCTGTACTTATTGTAAAATAATATCCCTTATTTATCAACTTGAGTAAAGTATCTTTAGGCCCTGAATACCAATGAATTATCACTCTATTTAAGGAATATTTATCTAGAAGTTTTAAAACTTCATCCTCAGCACCTTTAGTATGGATATTTACTACTTTATCTAATTTTGCAGCTTTACTTAAAAAGAACTCAAATACATTCAATTGGTCTTCAAAGCTTGTCTTGTCCTCTACCCAAAAAAAGTCCAGTCCTATTTCCCCTATCATTGGTGTCTCCTCTATGTAAGGAATAAGCCTTTCCAAGTCCTTATTGCGTCCCTTAGCTTTCCATGGATGTATTCCAAAGGTTGGAACTACATAAGGGCTCTTCAAAGCTGTTTCTTTATTTTTCAAATATGATTGAACATCTGTAGAATTAGCTATAGTTAATATTTTATTTTGATTTATTTCTTCTATAGCTTGTTCTAAATCTTTTTCTTTATATTGATCTATATGTGTATGAGCATCTATAATCATTATAAATAACACACTCCATAAATACATTTTTTATTGCATTTTAATCATATTATATATTTTTATAACATTCAACTTTTTACAGCATATATTTTCTTTTAAATCAAACAATTTTACTCAACATAACAAAAATAGTTGAAAAATAATCAATTATCTTTCAACTATTTTATTTATAATTTTTTCTTCTATAAGTTCACTTTTACTAAACCCTTTTTTAAAATATCTTATCTGCTTGTATTTAACTCCAGTCATTTCAAAATCCAAAACATCTATTCTATCTCCTTTATAAACAACTGGTTCTTTTTCATTCTTCAAAAACACATGTAATTCCAAAAGTTTTCTCCTTCCTAACAAAATCTCTATAATTTAATATTTTTTCTTTCAAATTCCTTGCCTTACTTTCAAACCATGAACCAATATATATTTTTATACTGCCATGATAGGAGATGCTAAAATCATTCCCCATACTCCAAATAAACTTCCTCCTACAGTTATACCTAAAATGATTAAAAATGGACTTAATCCAACTTTATCACCTACAAGCTTAGGCTCCAAAAAACAAGCATCAAATTGTTGAAGTAACACTAGAAATATTACTACCCAAACAGCTCTCTTCGGGTCATAAAAAAGGTTTATTATAAAAGGTGGAATCATACCTATAAATGACCCAAAGTAAGGTATCATATTAGTTATTCCCACTATTATAGATATGAGCAGTGCATATGGAGATTTAAATATAATTAATCCTATAAAACATATAGCACCTATTATTAATGAGTCTATTGCTTTAGTTCCTAAATATAAGCTTTAGACTTATCAAAAGTATTTATTGTGCTGGAAAAATGTCAATATATCCGGTCGCATAAGTTAAGTGTCGGCCGTATTCATCTACATTAAGGTTTTAGTGTTTCTACCTATCTTGCTACATTAGGAATAACATGGTAAATGTATCCGCTGCATGCCCCTAATATAGCTATAAGTCCAAAGTAAGTTACAGCATATATGATCCTTGTGGATCTTTCAACCTCATAGTATTTTTTATTCGAATCCTTATAATATTTATATAATTGTATTACGCTTAAAACTAAAATCATTATTATTATGGGATTGAAATGTATTAATGCTGCAAAGGCCATTAATGGTATACCAATAATCCAAAGCATAGGTGATATAGCTGTAACAACACGTCCACCATCTAATGGATGCACAGGTATAAGATTAAACAAATTAAGTATAAAGCCAGTATATGCTAGTGCTATAAATACACTTTTACCTGTTACATAATAAATTACTAAACACATTAAGGCGCTTATACTTCCTAAGACAGGCCCTCCTATAGCCACAAAAGCTTCTATAGATGCATCTGCTGGTTCTTCCTTCATTGAAATAAGCGCTCCCACAAAAGGTATAAATATTGGTGTAGAAACAGGTAGTTTAACTCTTTTTGCTGCAAAATAATGGCCCATTTCATGCATAAACAATAACAATACAAAACCTACTCCAAAGACCCAACCATGAAGCTTAGCATATATCCAAATCATAACCAACATAGATCCAAAAGTTGATGCTAACTTACCTAATTTAAGAAATACAAGCAAGAACTTAAGCTTTACAAAAAACTTAGCTACTAGTGCACCAGCTATACCTAAACCCGCCCATTTACCTTTTTTAGCTTTCTCTTTATCTACATTCTTTACTATCTGAACTCCGTCCTGCTCTTTTAGTTCAAATTTTATATTGTCATCCATTTTAACGCCCCCTTAAAAGCAGTATTTAATATTGCTTTTAAATTTTATAATAACCATATTTTATCATCATTACAATTATTAATCAAGGCATCATTTAGCTTAAAATATTTCTTAGATATATTAATTAGGAGTAAACTGTTAATATAAGCCACTTTTTCTTTCATTTTCTTTAAGTTAATATGTTTCTTGCTTATAGATAACCACACCAGAAAGTAAACTTACTTTAAATTCTCAGGATTTAATCCTTTTAGTTCATCAATTACAAACTGACCGTCTTTTCTTATTAATACATCATCAAAATAAATCTCACCGCCACCATATTCAGGTCTTTGTATGTATACTAAATCCCAATGAACTGAAGATTTGTTTCCATTAAAGCAATCATCATAGGATGCTCCTGGTGTAAAATGAATTGAACCTGCTATTTTTTCATCAAATAAAGTTTCTTTCATTGGCTTTAATATATATGGATTAACTCCTATTGCAAATTCCCCTACATATCTTGAACCTTCATCAGTATCAAACACTTTATTTATTCTTTCGGTATCATTAGCTGTTGCATTTATTATTTTTCCATCTTTAAATTCTAAGCTTATATTTTCATAAGTAAATCCATTATACACAGCTGGTGTATTATATGTAATATATCCATTTACTGAATCTTTAACCGGTGCAGAGTAAACTTCTCCATCTGGAACGTTTAACTTTCCATCACATTTTATAGCATTCAATCCTTTTATAGAGAAGGTTAAATCTGTTCCCTCTCCTTTTATATAAACTCTATCCGTTTTATTCATAAGTTCTACTAATGAGTCCATAGCCTTCGACATTTTTTCATAATCTAAGTTACAAACATTAAAATAAAAATCTTCAAAAGCTTCAGTGCTGCTTTCTGCCGATTGAGCCATAGCTGCTGTTGGATATCTTAAAACTACCCATTTAGTCTTAGGAACTCTTATTTCGCCATGGACAGGCTGCCAAAACTTTTTCATTACAAGAGACATATTCTCTCCAGGGACATCTGAAGTCTCAGTTAAATTGCTAGGAGCTCTTAGTCCTATATAAGCATCCATATCTGCCATTCTAGCCGCTTCATATTTAGCCATTAATTCCAATTGTTCTTCAGTACAATTCATATATAGTGTCCTGTCAACCTCTGGTAGCTTATTTGTTACAAATGGGATTCCTCCCGCTAAATAGGTTTGATTAATTAATTCAAGTGTTAAAGGATTTGGCGTACCTATTGTTTCTATTAGAACCTTTTCGCCACTTTTAATACCACAAGAGTAATTAATTAAGTTTTTGGCAAGTGTTACTATTCTAGGGTCTTTCATTTAAAGATTCCTCCTTTAAGTATTTTTATGTAATCATAATAGGCTTAGTATGTTATTCAATACTAAACCTATAGCACATATAATAGTATATCACTAATAAACTAATAAAAACATATTTTACTATATATTTACAAATTGCATTCAGGAAACTTATTAATCCAAAGGGCTGCTGCGCTATATAGATATTCATACCAGACACTTAACTTATACGCAGGGATATATTGACATTCTGGAAGGCACATTAAATACTTTTGTTATAAGTCTTAGCGAAATATTTTAGAAAGTCTTAGAGCTATTGATATGTTTGAGGTACGAGTTTATCAATGGTTCTTAGAGATTAATGAAACTCCTCTTCCTTACGTCAGATGAGTAAGCGATTCACACAAAATCGAAGATTTGGGTTCTCTGCTTAAATACTAAGCTTTAGACTTATCAAAAGTATTTATTGTGCCGGAAGAATGTCAATATATCCCGGAGTATAAGTTAAATGTCGGCCGTGGTTTTCTATATATAGTACACCAGCCCTTTCTAACACCTTTTATTATTCAGTTACTACAGCTGTTCCTGATACTGTTACCATAAGCATTCCTCCGCCTTGTCCTAGAACCTCATAATCCACATCAACCCCTACTACTGCATCAGCTCCCATTGCCTCGGCTCTTTTTCTCATTTCCTCCATGGCATTATTTCTGGCATTAATAAGTTCCTCTTCATATGTTTGTGATCGTCCGCCTACAAAGTCTCTTATTCCAGCCATAAAATCCTTAATAAAGTTTACACCTGAAATAACTTCTCCAAATACTACTCCTTTATATTCTACTATCTTCTTTCCTTCTATTTGTGGTGTTGTTGTTATTATCATAATATACCTCCTAAAATATAGTAATAAAGTACCATAAAAAAATAATATCACATTATAAACTCTATTGTCAAGTTTGTTTTATCGTATTTAAAAATATAATTTAATATTTAATACAGTATATTAAACTATGTAATTACATTCTGCTGTGAAAACAATAAAAATTTCTACAAATTGAAAAGCGCAATAGCAAATATATAGCAGTAAAGAACAGAAACTTAATTTACATGTCTCAGACATGTAAATTAAGTTTCAGTCGTTCATTCTTATATAAATGCTATTACACTTTAAAAATTTTCTTACAAAGTAAATCATTTTTTTAACAACTTAATTATAATAAATCTTTGCAGCAGTTCATCATCTTTCTATTTATCTATATTATCTCTTATTTCATGGCCAACATATAATATAACAGTAATAACACCAATAATCCAGTGAATTCCAAATACAGCTCCACCTAATCCATACAGTTTTAACTTACTAAAGTATTTTTTAGCAAAGGAATTAAACAATTCTTCAATTTCTTTTGGATCCATAGAATTAATTTGAGCTTCTGTAATTTTTCTAAAATCAATAATACTAATTACGTTTGAAAAATTTCTTGATGCTGAATCTAAAATTGAGGTAATAACTAAATTCGAAACAGCTTCTTTGGTAGAACTATCTATAAAACTTAAGTTACTATCTGCTATGTCATTTATCATACCACATATTATATTTCTAAAATTTTCATTTATCTCTTCGTCTTCCAATACTTTTCCTAATATAGATTTTATAGCTTCCTCAAACTCATATAAATCTAGCAAATCTCTTAATTCTTTTTGTTTCAACTCATCTTCTAAACACTGTACTAATCTAGTGGTACCATTCTTAATAGATTTACTATTATAAATTAGTTTGTTTAATTTATCTGATAAACCATTAATATCTTCTTCATTTATTCCTTCTGTAAACATACTAATTTTATTAGATAAAATTTTCTCTTCAAAAACTTTAAAAATAAACTTTGTATAATCTTTTACTAGAACTTCTTCATTTTTAACAGTACTTATCTTAAGTTTTTCTAATGTAAAATTCATCTCATCTTCTAATATAGATAATAAACCTTCAAATTGATCTATGGATAAAATGCTAAGATATTCTCTTAATTTAATATCTGTTAACCAATCAAATAAACTATTACTTACTTTTGTTACTCTGCTATTTAACTTTTCTAAATTTTCCTTATCATTAATAAATTGATCAATAATATTCCAAATTTCTTCATATTGAAAAGTTAGATTTAAATTTTCAACAGTACTATCAAAAATCTTATTATTTATAAATTCTTCTACTACCTGTTTAAATTCCCCTCTTTTCTTCTCAATAAAAGCAGGAAATTTATCATTTATTAGTTTATCAACAATAGATGCTACTACATCATCTCCACCAAGCATATTATATCCCATTAATTCAAAGAAATTCAAACTTTCCTTCGTAGTACTAATAGCAACTTCCGAAATGGCTTGTTGATTATTTGTCATCTCTCTTAAAATTGCTTTAACTACTCTGTTTAATATATTGTCAAAATTGTTTTCTATTATTTTTGTAAAAAATCCACCAAACACTTCTCCTAATTTTTTATTATCAGAAGTTTCTTTAACAATTTTATTTTCTATGAATTTCAAGATATTAGATCTAGTTTTCTCGGAAGTAATTTTACCTTCCATAATATTACTCATAACTTTTTGCCATTTTAAAGCGTCTTCATAATTAACTATTTCTCTAACTGAATTATCCATCACAGCTTCGTACTTGTTGGAAAACCTCAATAAGAATTCAGTCCTTCTATCTTTTTCTCCAATAAATGTTATTACATTTCTTATTTCTTTTTGAACTCTATCATTCATGCTATCTTTTAATAATATCTTAAAGTTATCTGGCATTACTCTAGAAAATTCATTATTACATTTTAAACCACTATTCAATACATCATATATTGACCTATTTGAGCTTTTAATTTTTAATAATATCTCTTCTTCACTTCTCTTCTTAATTTTTGAAAAATTAATATCCTTAAGATTAAGATGTTCTGCTTTCTCATACAAAGATTTAGACATAATATCTTTATTCCTATATGCTAATTTTTCAAGATAACTAAAGCTTTTATTCTCAATCATTCCTAAGTGCTTCTTTAGAAAATCTGATATTATTTTATAATCATCTTTTGCAATTGTGTTTTTCATTGAATTGCAAATACTATCTACGCTCTTGCTGAACAATGCTTCCAAACTATTTTTCTTTAAAAGCTCCTCATCTACAAAAGCACTCATAGATTTTGCGAACTTAGGCTTTCTACTTACTATGACCCCTGGAGTAAATGGAATTTTAATTCCAAACACCCTCTTCTCATAATAAGGTTTAAAAAGCATCTCTAAGGCTTGAACGTTTGTAAGCCAACCAACAAAGGCGTATACTAATACACTTATAAATGCAGCTGTTAAATAATTGTATTGTGTAACAGAGTTATCAAAGAAATACATACCTATTCCAGCTATAGCACCAAGAAATGCCCCTAATACGGTAATTGGTTTCATTTCTTTGCCCATAAAACCTTCGACCATAGTCTGGAGTTCTTCATCCTTTAAAGTTCGTAAGTTACTTGAAACAGCTTTTTTTATATTTCCCTGCAATATGCCATGTAAATTTTTCTTTATCGTTGAAAGTATGAAATTTGTTATCCCATCTCCAACCTTGTCCACTCCATTTATTATATCACAAAGTTTCTTTACCTCTAACTCTTCACTACTTTTCAAAAGGCTTGATGCTTTATTTGATATTTGTTCTATGTATTTGTCTAACAAAACATCTCTTATTTCACTATTTAAACCATTATATAAATTAAATGAATCTAATGATTTTTTTATCTCAGCAGAAACTACATCCTTAAAATTGATTTTATTATCTTGTAGTTTTTCTACTATAAATTTTTTTATTGTATCACAATTTGAAGACAAATCTTTTTCACTTATAATATCATTTAAATCTAAATTACTAATATTTTTTATGTTTCTTGTGACTATTTCTATAAATATTTCTGTGACTTTTTCCGTGTATATATAGCTATGTTTTAATGAATATATTATTGGTTCTTTAATATAATTTTTAAATACACTCACTAAGTCTATATTAAAAATATCTTCAATCTTTCTATCCAAAAAACTACAAAAATAATCCTCTGGTATATAGCTTATATAACTAGAAATACTATAATTTATAGCACTTTTAAGACTCTCCACTGTAAATATTTCGTTTTTTTCTAATTTATAAATTATATCAGATATTTTTTCTTCTTTTAAATAGTTAACTATTGAGAGTGTTATATCTTTACTAATGTAATCTATATCAGTATTTTGTTCCAAATATTCAGTAATCTTAGCTACTATATCAAATTTTTTAGATACATCATTTAAAAATTTATCTTTGACCAAATCTAAGATGTTTTTTTTCATTCCATCGTCTATAGAACTTATAGTATCGTCTATCGCTCCTTCTATTAGCAGATCTATATCTTCCTTATTCTTTTCTATCCATAGTATCATTTCTTTTACTGCATATTGTAATTTGTCCTTTAAAAAGCTCTCAGCATTACTTTTTAAATTATCAGAAAAAATCTCAAAGATAGGCTTATCAATATTTTTTAACAAATTATATAGTTCTCCGCTAAAGTCATCTATTAACTTCTTTCCATCATCAGTTTCAGTAAATTCCTTAATTTTCAATATCAAATTACTTGATAATCTTAGGCTAGCATTATCACCTATAAAATCTACAATTTTCTTCTGTGAAATTCTTTCTTCCAATAGAGTTAAAATTTTGTTTATTTCCAAGGCTTCAATAGTATTTTCAAAAACACTATTTATATCCTCATCATAATTATTTTTTAGTTTCACGTGAAAATCTTTCATGCTAGCTTTAACATTATCACATATAACATCTAAAAGCTTATTTTCAAAAAACTCTCCAAAATTTATTTTTCCGTTTTCTTCGTAAAAATCTTTTATAGTCTTTTCTACAAAATCACTACTATTAAATAAATACAAAACACTGTCAAATATTTGCTCACTTATACTCTGTACTTGTTTCTCATTAAATATGTCCTTCAAATAAATACCTTTACAAATATTATCGAAAACTATTGGAAACTGTTCTTCCACACACTGCTTCATATAAACTTCTGTTTTATCTATTGTAGAATCAAATCCGTCAAAATTTCCCAGTTTCAAATCAGAAGCATTTTTATAAATAACCGTATTCAGTAAATCATAAGTTAAATTTCCGATACTATTCTTAAAGGATTCCTTTGACAACTCGTCACTTAAAGTTTGGGGATTTATTATCTCTCTTTCTATCAAAGAACTTATGTTATTAATAAATTCCTCCCTAGTTTTTACTATTACTCCCCCAAGCTTTAACTTTCCTATTCCATACTCTCTAAATATCATTTTAATCGCTATGGCATTTGTTATATACCCGGTTATTGAACCAGTTAAAATTTCTTTTATTAAATTAAATTGCATAAAATCCTCCTTAAATATAACAAAGTATTTTTTTATGCTCCAATTTAGAAAAAGCCTAACTTTATAATAAGTTTTTCTTATCCACCGTTTATAATATTATATTTTCCCTTATGTTGTCAACGAATTAAGTTCCATATCAGAGATTTCAGCCCTATAATTCATAAACTTATGTAATAATTTTACAATTGTATTTATAAACTTTTATTATACACTGTTGTATAAGTTAAGTGCCGGTCGTGGATGTCCATATACTGTATAAGTCACTTTTTTAGCTTATTAACCCTTTATTCACAACTTGTTCATCATCTTCTTTAATCTTAGTGATATAATATACAATGTTTAAACTAATGTATGTGTTTTAGGAGTGATATAATTGAATACATTATTTAAAAAGCTTTCTTTTGCTTTAATTACATCAGCTCTGATTACCAATACCGTTTATGCTGAACCATCACTGGACAATCCCAGTAATGTAAACCAAAGTAATATTGAGAGCATACAGATAAACATTGAAAAATTAGATAGTAGTATTGAAACTGTTATGAAAAAAATTGATGATAATAATAAGCAAATATTGGATACAGAAAATGGTATCAATGATACAGAGAAAGAGTTAAAGAACGTTGAAAATAACCTTGATAAAGAGAAAGGTTTATTTGGTAATAGAGTCCGATCCATGTACATAAATGGCCTTGAGGGCTATTTAAATGTACTATTTGAATCTAAAAATATGGATGAATTGCTTTCAAACTCAGATAAGGTTAGAAGAGTAATAACCTTAGATAATAATATTATTGACAAATACAAATCCAAAAAAGATGAGATAAGTGATAAAAAAGATTATTTAGTTAATAAAAGCAAAACTCTAGCTTCATTAAGAGAAGATAATGAAAAAGAATTGGCTTTGCTAAATAAAAATAAAGAGGATCAAAAGCTACTCTTACTTCAGGCAGCAGGCTACGGATCATCTGATGATCCAGCCGCAATAGCTGATGCACTTAAATATATAGCAAACATCAAAACAAATTATTCTACTGGAAATACTTCTTTAACTGCTGATAATCTTATAGCTTATGCCTCTACTTTTTTAGGAACTCCTTACGTATGGGGAGGTACCTCTCCAGCACCTGGTTTTGATTGTTCTGGTTTCACTCAATATGTATATAATCACTTTGGTGTACATATTGGACGAACTACATATGATCAGATAACTGATGGCACTGAAGTTCCAATAGGCAATTTAAAACCTGGTGATTTAATTTTCTTCGGTACAAAAATAGATCCTCATCATGTAGGTATCTATATAGGCTTTGGTGCTTATATGCATGCTCCACATACGGGAGATTTTATTAAAATTTCCCCATTGAATAGAAGTGATTATTTAACCGCAAGAAGAGTTATGTAAGATAAATGGGGGCTATCTCACTATTAGAAAAGCACGACTTAAAGTTAACTTATACAAAGGTAGATGTTTCTAGGCTTCGAAACTAATAAACATCTACCTTTGTAAGTCAACTTTCTGTAACATTTTCATAGTGTGATATCCCCATTTTTTATTAGCTTAATTTTTGCTTTCTCATGTTTGAAAAATAAATTCAATCATCATATGCAACAATTTCATTGACTGCTTCATCCCTTATTTTAGTTATATTAGAACTATCTATATTCATTTTATGCAGTTCATTATTATCTTAATGATTTGCATAATCAATTAATCCTTATATTTACTTTATTTTTTATCATGTACATTCTACTATCTGCTTTATTAATGAGACTATCCTCGTTATCACCATCTTCTGGAAACATACTTATGCCAATACTTGCATACAAAGAAACACATGTATCCTCTCTCATTATCGGCCTACCCAAAGCTTTATGAATATTTTTTTCTAACTCAAGTGCATTTTCATAACTACTAATATCGCTAATAATTAAGGTAAATTCGTCTCCTCCTATCCTTGCAACTACATCACATTCTCTCACACACTCTTTAATTCTTTTACCCACTTCACAAAGCAAAAAATCACCAAAGTCATGACCAAAATTATCATTAACCTTTTTAAATTCATTTAAATCTATAAAAAATACTGAAAAAAACTTATTCTTCTCTTTTGAATCCTTTAGCTCTATATTTGACTTTTCATAAAAATACTTTCTATATTATAATTTTTTCACAAATACAAGTATGTCATTAAAAACTTCGTTGTTATCCTTACTGTGACATATAATATGATTTGAATTTCCATAGACTTTCTCTTATTGAATTCTAGAATTTATGCAAAAAAATAAGCAGAAGAACTCATCACTCAGAATTCTTCTGCTAACAAATAAAATTTTATTTAGACATTTCAATAGATTTTCTAGTACAACTTCTCATAGCCGAAATAACTGTACTTCTTAGACCCTTTTCTTCAAGAGTTGCCACTGCTTCTATAGTCGTTCCTCCTGGAGAACACACCATATCCTTAAGTTCTCCTGGGTGCATTCCTGTTGCTAATACCATCTTTGCAGCACCAAGTACTGCCTGTGCTGCAAATTTATAAGCCTGACTCCTTGGCATGCCATCTAATACCGCAGCATCTGCCATAGCCTCAATAAACATGTATACATAAGCTGGTGATGAACCACTAACAGAGGTCACAGCATCCATTAGTTTTTCATTTACTATTTCAGCCTTTCCAAAGCTTTCAAATATCTCCATAATCTCTTCTTTTTCTTCTTCTGCTACCATCTCATTTGGACATACTGCAGACATTCCTTCTCCAACAAGCGCTGGTGTATTAGGCATTACTCTTACTACTTTAAGTTTTTTTCCAAAGGATGTTTCAGTACTTGCAATTGATTTTCCTGCAGCAATCGTTACAACTACCACATTTTCTTTTATAGAATTTTTTATACCGTCAATAACAGCCTCATATAAATTAGGTTTTACTGATAAAATCAATATATCCGCATTTTTAGCAACCTCATTATTGTCAGTAGTCACCTTTATTCCGTAATCTTCAGCAACATGCTTTAAACCTGTTTCATTTAAATCTGATGCCATTATATTGCTTTCTGGAACAAGCTCTGCTTTGGTTATTCCTCCTATCATAGCCTGTGCCATATTACCACAACCTATAAATCCTATAACTTTTTCCATAAATATACCTCCCTAACAACAACCAGTCTCTCCAAAGGACTGCTCTGTTCTTTCTATTATTTCATCCTGTAATACTTTATCAAGATTATTAAAGTAATCACTGTATCCAGCAACACGGACTATTAAATCCTTATACTCATCCGGATTTTTTTGTGCTTCTAAAAGAACCTTTTTATCTACAACATTAAACTGAATATGATGGCCATCCATTGTAAAATATGCTCTTACTAAACTTGCCATGTTATTCAGGCCTTTCTCTCCTTGAACAACTGAAGGTGTAAATTTTTGATTTAATAATGTTCCACCTGTTCTCAAATGATCCATTTTAGCTGCTGATTTAACTACTGCTGTTGGACCATTTAAATCTGCACCTTTCTCTGGTGAAATACCTTCTGAAACTGGAAGATGAGCTTTTCTTCCATTTGCACTTGCTCCCATAACAGCACCAAAATAAACATGACAGGTAGTTGGAAGCATATCTATTCTATAAACTCCTTCTCTACCATTCTTTCTTCCATTAACCTCATTATAGTAGGCATCAAATATTTCTCTCATTATAGAATCTGCATAATCATCGTCGTTGCCATACTTAGGCGTTTTGTTCTTAACTAAGTTTAATATATCCTCATTACCTTCAAAGTTATTCTTTAACGCCTGCAAAAGTTCTTCTATTGTTATATTATTTTTATCAAAAACTTGATATTTTATAGCACTTAAACTATCAGTAATTGTTCCTATACCAACACCTTGAATATAACTAGTATTATATCTGGCTCCACCTCCATTATAATCCTTTCCTTTAGAAATACAATCATTGGTCACCACTGAAAGAAATGGTACCGGCATATTAGTTGCATATAATCTTTCAATTACTCTATTTCCCTTTATCTTTATATCTACAAAGTGTTTAAGCTGTTTTTTATAAGCTTCAAACAGTTCGTCGTAGCTTTTAAATTCCACTGGATTTCCTGTCTCTATACCTATCTTTTTACCTGTCATTATGTCAATACCATTATTTAGCGTTATCTCTAATATTTTGGGCAAGTTGAAATACCCTGTTAGAATATATGCTTCCTTACCAAAAGCACCAGTCTCAACGCATCCGCTAGTTCCACCACATCTAGCATCTTCTATGGATTTTCCTGCCCTTACTAATTCCTGTACGACTGAATCTGCATTAAACATAGATGGTTGTCCCCAGCCTTTTCTTGATATTTCACAGGCTCTTTTCACAAACTTTTGTGGACTTTTTTTACTTATTTGTACATTAGAGCTTGGCTGTAATAACTGCATTTCATCTATTACATCAAGCAAAAGGTAGCTTACTTCGTTAACTCCATTTGAACCGTCTATTTTTAATCCACCCACATTTATGTTTGCAAAATCTGTATAGGTTCCACTTTCCTTTAAGGTTACACCAACCTTAGGTGGTGCTGGCTGATTATTAAACTTAACCCAGAAGCACTGCAACATTTCTTCAGCCATTTCTCTTGTAAGGCTTCCTTCTTCTATTTCTTTTTTATAAAAAGGATATAAATGTTGATCTAATCTTCCAGGATTATAGGCATCCCATGGATTTAATTCAGAAATAACACATAAATGAACGAACCAATAAGACTGAAGCGCTTCTCTAAAATTTCTTGGAGCATTTGCTGGAATGTAACTACATATATCAGCTATTTCAAGAAGTTCTGCTTTTCTATCTGAATCCTCTTCCTTTGCCGCTAATTCCTTAGCATATACCGAGTAGCGTTTGCTTAAAATCATTACTGCATCACAAGCTATACTCATAGCTTCCAGTTGATTCTTCTTGTCAAGCGCCTCGTCATCTTCAAAGAAATCGAGATTTTCGATAGCTTTTTCAATATCTTTTTTAAAATCTAAAAAACCTTTTTTAAATATCTTATCATCTCCACTTGTATGTCCCGGACCTCTCTGTTCCATAAATTCTGTAAATATTCCTGCTGCATAACATTCCTTCCATTCGTTAGTCATTTTTTCTAAAATTTTATGCCTCATTGATCTCTTTTCCCAATATGGGATTATAATTTCTTCTTGAAGTTTTTTATCGCTTCCACTAACCTTAAAAAATATTCTTTCGCGCCTATCCATTATGTCAAAGTCTTCAAGAGTATGACAGCACAGTTCTGGATAGGTAGGTGTTGCTGCAGGTTCTTCTCCTCTTTCTCCAACTATTAGCTCCCCATCATTAATACACAACTTTTTCTTAGACATTAATTCTTTTAAGACTAATGCTCTTAATACAGGAACTGATACTGTTCCTTCATATTTTTTATAAACTTCATCTTCAATTAAAGCTCTTTCCATAGAAATACGTGGAACTGCATTTACACTTTGCTCCCTTAATTTTTTTACCCTTTCAGTAATCATAATTAATTAGCCCCCTATCTCAATTTTAATTCCAGAATTCTTAAATTTACCTTTTATTTCTTCCATTCTCTCATTAGATGGTTTTTCCATTCCAGTTAAGTTGTATTGCATTTTTAATCTTCTGTATTTATCCATCCCCATTTTATGATAAGGCAGCAAGTTCACCTGCAGTATATTTAGACTGGATACAAACTTTATAGCTTCATTTATATTCTCATCATCATCATTAATACCTGATATTATAGGCATTCTTATATAAATATTACATCCCTTATCTGAAAGTTTTTTCAGATTTCTTAATATATTAACATTTTCTACCCCTGTATATTTAAGATGCCTTTCGTTATTCATAAGTTTTATATCATACAAAAATAAGTCTATTTTATCTGCTATTTCCTCTAGCTTTTCCCACTTCACAAAACCACTAGTATCTAGTGTTGTATGTATTCCTCTCTCCCTACAAAGTTTTAGTATTTCATTTAAAAAATCTATATGAACTAGTGGTTCTCCACCTGAAAAGGTAACACCTCCACCAGATTCATCATAAAATACCTCATCCTTTATAATTTCCTTCATAAGCTCTTGTGCTGTTATATCTTTTCCTACATATTCCTTAGCACTATTAGGGCAAAAATCTGTACATTTTCCACACAAGGTGCATTTACTCTCATCCGTCTTTGGATATTTCTCCTGAACTTCAACAGCTTTTTGTGGACACCTCTTTATACAGACCCCACAATTTGTACATCTTTCTTCAAAAAACATAATTTCATGCCCAGGGTTCTGACTTTCCGGATTGTGGCACCACCAGCATTTTAAGGGACATCCTTTAAAAAATACTGTAGTTCGTATGCCCGGACCATCATGAACAGAATATTTTTGAATATTTATTACAGTTGCATGCTTCATGTTCCACCTCCCTTATTAAATATTTTAAAAGTATTTACTGTTAACAGCTTAACTTCTACTTATATAGTTTCTAAGATTATGGACCATATTTGAGTTATAATAGACACTGTCTCTGAAACAATTCGTGTTCCTTCTCATCTATAATTATAGAATATTGATTATAAATTAAAAACCCCGAATTCCTTCGAGGTTTTTAATTTATTTAAAAGTAATAACATTAACTTCATTATTATCTCGTAGTACAAATCTATTTTTATCTAACGATTTTTTTCCATTAAAAAACAATATCTTCTTACTATCACTGCTCCATTGAATACAATCATCAAAAGATCCAGCTAGATCAATATTACTAGCCAGGCATATTCTACTTGTAAAGCTATTCCCATTAATTTTAGCAGCATACAAATTCCACTGTTCTTTCTTATTCTCAAGGACTAAATTTATATACACTACCTTTGTCTTATCTGGCGAAATCCACATTGGTGAACCATATGGACCTTCCTTTGATTTAACGGTATGTGAAACAACATTATAGAACTTCTTACTATCAGTATCATATATATAAGACCCATCTTTTCCTTCTAACATACCCTTGAAAAGAACTTTTTTTCCACCTTCTAATAGATCGTATTTTCCCGAAAAAATATCACTATAAGTGCTATTGTCGTTTCCTTGTGTATCACGATAGGGTAGCACAAATACCACATCTATTTTCCCGCTGCTGCTATTTACTTTAAATAATCCCTGTCTTTGATATCTCACTCCTATAAAATAAATATTCTCTCCATCCTCACTATAGAAGCTTGGAATTATACTAATCGACAAATCCTCTCTTTTTACTTTGACCTCCTTTGTGGAATTTTTCTTAATATTATACACTCTTAAGTCTCCGTTATCGGTATAGCTGATCAAACAATTTCCATCCTGAGACCAGTTTGCTGTTTCCTCCGACCCCACGGCTTTGTCTTTGATTGTTCTATAAGCTGCAGAGCTTGAATCATTTTTTAAGTCATATATATATAGACTATTACCTTTAGCATAGTTTAATTTACAAACACTAGGTAGTATATCTGAAAGTTTATTCTTTGTTTCTATATTCAACGGTTTTTTTTCTAAAGTAGAAAGTTTCAACTTATACAGGCTTCCATAAATATCATTTTGTGCTTTAAATTCCTCATCACTTACTTTAGTAATTTCCTTTACATACTTTTTATGAAATTCATCACTTCCAAGTCCAATTCCAACTATAGCTTCATCCTCTCCTATAAATCCAAGGTTTTCTGACACTCCAACCACATTACCGTAAGATTTTTTGCTCACTATTTCTAAAGGTTTATTGTCAGTTTGAGATAGCGATGAACTATCCTCACATACAACTACAGGACTTTTTGAAAACCCCTCTGCCTTTGCATTAAAAAACCTATTAATACCAATACATCCTCCTATAATAACTAGTGGAATTGAAATTTTTAGTACTAAAAATTTGTTCTTTTCATTCATTATTTATTCCCTCCATTTTTAGTTTATGATGAAATAATAAAGCTCAATTATCTCCATTAATTATCCAAGTTGTTGCCAAGTTGTAAAAATAGTGGGATTTTTATACAAACTTTTGTACCTTCATTTACTTTACTTTGTATATTTATTTTGCCTTTATATTTATCTAATATGGATTTAACTATAGCAAGCCCAAGGCCACTCCCTCCTCTTTCCTTAGAGTAGGCTTTATCTACTCTATAGAAGGGCTCAAATATTCTATTTAAGTTTTCTTCAGCTATCCCTTTACCTTGATCTTCTACAATTAGTATACAATTAGAATTTTCTCTATAAGCTGTCAGCCTTATTAGAGATTTCACCTTGCCGTATTTTATTGAATTATCTATTACATTTATAAGCATTCTACGTATTTCATCCTTACTTGCAAAGATAATAATATTATCCTGAAGGTTTTTTTCAATGCTAATTTCATATCTTTTAGCCTTAACGATCATATCATCACAAACTGCTTCTATAACCTCTTTCATATCAAGTTTCTCCGAAAAATCAATATCTACTCTGGTTTCTATTTTAGACATGTCTAAAAGATCTGTTACCATACTATGCAAGTGCTCTGATTCCCTTTTTATTTTTGATGCAGCCTTTATTAAAATTTCTTCATCTTCACTCACTTCATCTAAGATCATTTGTGAATAGCCTGATATTATGGTCAAAGGTGTTTTCATTTCGTGGGTTACATTATCAAAGAAAGCTTTTTTGTGCCCTTCAAGCTTTATTAAATCATCTCTGTCCTTTTCAATCGTCCATATTTGCTCTTTTATTTTATCCTTCATTTTACTAAAGCTTTTTCCCAGTTGTCCTACTTCATCTCTGGATTTTACTTTTAAATTAATATCAAAATTACCGCTGCTTATTTCCTTTGTAAGTTTGCCTAATTTTATAATTGGGATAGTAATTTGAGTTGCAAGAAGTATAGCAAAAACAAATATCATTAAAAATACAGAGAACATAAATACTTTTAGTTTCATTAATAAGCTGTTTCCTGCTTCAAATAATTCAGTATAGTCTTTAACATATCTTAAAATCCCAAATACTTTATTATCTGTATATAGAGGCTGAGAAAAAATAACCACATACCTTTTATCTAGTTTTACTATTTTGTATGATGACTTATCTCTAGTAGAAAGTTTTAAATCTTCATGGTTATCCTTTAAAGGCTCATTTTCACTAGAATATATATATCCATCGCTATAATCAGTGTCAAAAAGTAAATTACCATCATTTTTATACAAAATTACTCTATTATTAATCTTTTCAGCTATTCCACCAGCTATCTTTTCTGCCTGCTTTTCAAAATCTTTTTCATTAAATTCTATCTTGTTTATCAATAGAAACTGCCTAAAATATATATTCAAATCTCTTTGAGAGTTTAAAAGTTCATCACTTATAATCTTTTTGTTATTTTCCACAACTATTTTATTCATAACAAAAGTCATAACATTAAAACTTACACAAAAAATAAAAAACAAACCTATTGCAAACTTATATCTTATTGAATATCTCATTTTTCCTTTCTCCTAGCTTACAGCATTTTATAGCCTACCCCAAATACAGTCTCTATTACAGATTGTCCATCGTTTGAATCTAACTTTTTTCTAATCCTCTGAATATGTACATCCACCGTTCTGCTGTCACCTTCAAAATCATATCCCCAAACCTTTTGAAGAAGCTTATCTCTAGATAGAACAATCTTTGTGTTTTTAGCTAAAGTTATAAGAAGTTCATATTCCTTAGGTTTAAACTTTATAAGCTCATCCCCTTTAAAAACTTCCATTCTTTTTTCATAAATTCTTATGTTATTAGAAAGCTGTATAACTTCTTCACTTTTTTCTTCTGTTAAACTCTCTATTCTTCTAAGGCACACTTTTATTCTAGCAATAATCTCCCTTACATCAAAAGGCTTAGTAACATAATCATCTGCCCCTAATTCAAGTCCAAGTATCTTATCCACTATATCATTTTTAGCTGTAAGCATAATAATAGGAATTCTATAATCTTTAGATATCTCTTTACAAACATCATAACCACTTATATCTGGCAGCATTAAATCTAAAATTATAAGGTCTATCTCTTCTTTCTTAATTATATCAATGCCACCTTTACCATTTTCAGCTTCCTTTACGCTGAAGCCTTCCTTTTTTATATAATAGGATAGTATATCCCGTATATCTTCCTCATCTTCAATAACAAGTATAGTCTTACCCATTTCCATCCCCCTTTTTCTATACATATACTATTATAAACAAAGTTATTGCCAAATTGTAAACAGATATAGACACCCACGGCTGTGAGTGTCTATATCTCATCATTCTATAAAAAACTTTGGTAATTTTCCACGAATATTTTTACTAAATCAGGGTCAAACTGCTCACCACTGCATCTCTTTAGTTCTTCTAAAGCTTCTTCTTTACATATAGCATCCTTATATGGTCTATTATGTGTCATAATGTCATAGGATTCAAGAATAGATACTATTCTTGAATTAAGAGGTATATTTTTAGCTTTTAAACCATAAGGATATCCTTTTCCATCCCATCTTTCCCTAAGGCATAAAATACATTGAGCAAGAACAGGTTCTTCTATAGACTGTGCCATTCTAAATCCTATCTCTGTATATCTTTTTACAATATCCAGCTCAGCTTGAGTTAAGGAAATCTTTTTACCCAGTATTTCCTTAGGTATAGATACCTTTCCAATATCGTGTAAAGATGCAAAAAGACTCAAATTTAAAATTTCTCTGGAATCATTTTTAATATTTAATAACTTTGCAAAATTTAAGGCCATATCTTTAACTCTCTCGTTATGACCATAATCCTCAAAACATTTTTCATAAAGAGTTTTTTCAAGGCCTAATATAATTTTTCTTCTGACATCTTTGCTTTCTACAAGTTTATTTCTATACATTTCATTTTCAGCTATATTAAAAAGTTCCGATAAACTGGTTGTTGGACTTTCCATTGTAGCACTCCCAAGAGAAATACTTAATTTAATAGGATTAGGCTCAAAAGTTGTACATATTATTTTTATCTTTTTACAAATTTCTTTAGATCGTTCATCGTCTGTATTAGGCAAAATAATTAAGAACTCATCACCACCCCATCTAGCAACTATATCAGTTTTCCTGCAGGATTTCATAAAAGCTTTTGCTGCATTCACCAACAATTTATCTCCATTTTCATGACCAAATACATCATTAGTGAGTTTTAATCCATTCATATCAGCCATTATAACACTTAATGGCATACTAGATTCACTCTGCAGTTGAGGTATTATATTATCAATATACGTTCTATTAAAAAGGGTGGTAAGTTTATCATGATAACTAAGATATAAAATCTGATCTTCCGTTCTTTTTTTTTCTGTAATATCTGTAAGAATTAACATTATACTACTATCTTCACTCGATTCTTCAATATTAATAGCTTTATAACTAACGTTAATATACTTACCTTTAATCTTCAACATGTTTGGAAGCTTCTTCAGACATTCTAATTCAGAACATATATCCTTCTCATTAAAAAACTCCTTTAAAACGGAACTAAACAGTTCTTTTTGTTCTTTATTTTCATTACATAAAAGTTCAATAATATTCTTGTTTGAAATTTTATCTTCAAATAACCTAATACATTCAGAACTGTATTCTTTATTTACCAGCAAATCCTTTCCAAAAGTAAGAAATCCTTGATTAAAATTATCAAGTAGATTTCTAATTTCATATTCTCTTCTCTTTAACTCTTTCCACTGAGAATCACTAATTTTAATTGATTTACGAGTAAGCTTTAGAAGTTTTTTATAATTCTCAGCTAAGCTTTTATACTTATTAAAAAGTTCATTTTCAAAGTACCGTTCATTTTCCAAATCATCCATGACTTCCTCGAGAATATTCAATTCATCTCCAAATAGATCATTTCGTGCTTCGTAAACAGCCACATCCTCAACTCCTTTCTTAAAGTTAATTTAAAACTAAGCTTTAAAGGCCACAACAGTTATATCATCTCTTTGTTCCTCATCTTTCATATAAAGTTGAAGTTCCTGTTGAAACAAATCTAATTGTTCATCTAAAGGTTTTTCTGAATATTTTAATATTACTTCTTTTAATCTTTTTTTGCCAAAAGGCAAACTTTTCTCTCCTCCACCTTGATCTGTATATCCATCTGTTGTTATATAAAATGTTTCGTCATCTTTTAAATCAATTTTATAATTAGTAAATTCATAATCATTACTTGTATTTTTATAACCTACACCTTTTCTATCGCCTTTAAAACATTCAAGTCCCTCATTATTTTTTTTATAAAGAGATATTTTAGCACCCGCATAAATCAAATTTCTTTCATTTGAAACATATATAACCCCTGCATCTAAACCATCATCGATTGAATTTTCAACATCTCTTCCATGCAGAGCCTGCTTAAGGCGCAAATTCATTTCCTTAAGAATTCTTGCAGGATCATTATTACAAATGCTTTCGACAATATTACTTAATACAGAATTAGCTGTCATTGTCATAAGTGCTCCCGGTACTCCATGTCCAGTGCAATCTCCAATAGCTAAAATATAACCGTGGCTAAGTCTTTTAAAAAAATAGAAATCTCCACCTACAATGTCTTTAGGTTTCCAAATTATAAAATGACCTGTTAAAACAGAATCAAGCTCTTCCAAAGGAGGAAGTATAGATTTTTGAATAAATTTAGCATATTGAATACTATCCATAATTTTCGTATTTTTTTCCTTTAATTCTCTGGTTCTCTCATTAACTTTTTCTTCTAACTGTCTAGTTAAAACTAGAGCTCTTTTATAAGGATCTGCAATTTTTCTTGATATTAAAAAAAATATAAATATAATAAGTACAAGAGTTATAATACAAGCAGTTATTGTGTTAATCTTTACAGAATCTAATACAGATATACTCTCAGCTCTTGGCATTTGAAACACAAGCTTCCACTCTGTAGATTTTATCGGTTCACATATAACATCCTCTATTTCCCCTTTTGAATTTTTATACTCAAATATGTCCTGCTTTAAAATATTACTGTCCACTATTTCCTTAGTTGCAAAATTAGTAGTAAACTCTGATACATTTTTTCCAATTTGATCTATATTATCTGATAAATATATATTACCTTTACTGTCTACAAGCCATAAATTACTATGCTGTCCAAATTTATAACTTTTAAATTCTTCAGAAATGTCTTTTAAGCTTAACCCAATTCCAGTTACACCAAGAGGTTTATTGATATCACCAATAAGCACATTTATAAAAACAAAAGTATCTTTACGTTCCTTATTATAATCAATTACTATATTTACATCTTTTTTAGACTCTATTGTTTTAAAAAACCAAAGATCATAAGAATTATTACGCGATAAGGTATCAGCAAGCTGTCCACTCTCTGTATAATAATTATTAGTTAAAGAACTAACTATAAAAGAATTGCTATAATCATACTCTTTAGCCAAATCCATTATTTTCTGTTTTGAGTACTTTCCTAAATTTTCATCTTTTTCTCTACCTTCTAGCCACTTTATGATAACAGGATCTCTTGATAAAATAATTGATGTTTCTTTTGCTCTACTAATTCGCGCATCTATCTTTGAAGTTATGGACTGGGCTATATATATTAAATCTTTAGACTTAAGCTTTTGCACAACTGCAGATTTAGCTATATAGTAGCCTATCCCTCCCATTAGAAATACAGATACAACAATAGTTAAGCTGGCTAATACTATTACATTAATTGTACTATTATCTATAATAGTTTTATCATACTCTACATTTTTTTCGCTTAATTTCTTATTAAAACCAAGCATTTTATTGCCCCCTATGATTTTATTATGTTAAATGGTAATGAAATATCCTCTTTAAATTCCTCTGCACACTCTAGGCTGCTTTCATTTTCTTCATCATAATACCAATTAATCACTATATCCTTTCCTTCTTGAAAAGCATTTTCAAGCTTGTCTAAAAGCATTAGAATGCATTTAGAACTACTAGAATTTATATAGGGCATTTCAAAGTTTATTTCTATGGTAATTTCACCCTTTGCCTCTTCAATATATTCATCTATCCATTTCAAAACAGGTTCATAAAACTTGAAGGCATTCTCTGGATATGATTGTCCTTTGATCTTCAGAGAGTTTCCATCTGGATTAAAATCAATATAAGGTGTTGCTTTTGTTTCTTCAATAAGTAATCTATCCATTATATTACCCTCCTTATACTACAACACTTAGTTGAAAAAAATAAAATTTATCATCAATTGGCTTCAAAGAATACTCTATGGGCTTACTGGATTTACGTGCTATATCAATAAGCCCTATTCCAGCACTCACACTTCCTTCTTGAGGCTCTTTTCTTATTTCATCCTTATAAAGCTTCTTCAATCCATCATTGTTTAGGTTTTTTAATAATTCTAACTTTTCTTTAAGCTTCAACACATCTTCTTCCTCAACAAGATTGCCTGAGCATATAAAATATTCTGTGCCTATTTTGCCTATTGTTACAATTCCAGAGTTAGCAATGCTTTCATAGTTGCATGAGTTTTCTTTCTTTACAGTATAGTTTCTTATATTTTGAGTTTGTTCAATAAATATTCCAAAAACCTTACCTATATTACTTTTAGTACTTTTTTCCGCCTGCATATGTTTCTTGATAGCATCTCCTAATTCTTCAATTATTCCTTGTGAGAACCATCCTGAAAAGCTTATTAATATATTACTATCTCTAAGTATACTTTGAAGTTCCATTAAGTTTTTATTCATAAAGCCTACCTCCCTCTATAATATTTTCTAATTGGCTATTTGATTAGATTATAACAATAAAGTTAACTTTAAGGTAGTCTTAACTTATTGAAAATTACTTAGAAATACTACATAATAGATAAATAGGAATTCTATATATCTTCATTGTATAAAATATTAAAGTTTATGTAAAAACTTTCCTACTAGATTTTCGAGGTGATTTTGTGGAAAAAGATATTCAAAATATAAAGCAATATTGGTATAGTTTTATAAATAATAATAAAATAAATGATAACCTTATGAAAGATATTAAGGAATCATGGATAAGATGTAAAAATATAGACGTAGATCCTTTAACAGATTCTATTATGAAAATCTCAAAAGAAGAATTATATGTAAAATTAAAGCAAAATAAAGAATTAATAGCTGTAGCAGAGCCTATTATGGAAAGATTATATAACATAGTAGAAGGCTCTGGATTTGTAATAGTACTTACAGATAAAGAAGGCTGCATAATAAAAATTATAGGGGATTCCGAATGGCCAAAATCTAAAGAATTAAATCTTGTATTAGGTGCATTATGGAGTGAAGAATCTATAGGTTCAAATGCTATAGGAACGTCCTTGTATTTAGATAGTCCTCTTCAAATGATAGGTGCAGAGCACTATAATGTAAATAATCATTGTTTAACTTGTTCTGCTGCGCCTATTCATAATGATGCTGGTGAAATTATCGGCTGCATAAATATGTCCGGAAGCTATTCAAAGGCAAGTTCTCATACTACAGGCATAGTTGTTTCAGGAGCTTATTCTATAGAAAAACAATTTGCTCTTATAAATTCTAATAAACTATTAAATGTAATTTTTGATTCTATGTCAGATGGCATGTTAATTTTAGATAAAAACTTTAAAATAGCCAGGGCTAATAATGCTGCTGCTAAAATACTTCAAATCCCTATTTCTGACATACTGGCTTTGAATATAAATTCAGTTTTAAAAAATATGGATATAATTGAAAATAAACTGAACACGGAAAAAAGCTACTATAATATGGATTGCAATTTCTATATTAAAAACAGAAGGTTAAAATGCAGTATGAACGCCTTTCCTTTAGTTATCAGCGGTGAACTAAATGGAACAGTAATAACCTTTAAAGATGAAGGATCTGTGCATAAAATCGTAAATACTATGGCAGGCTTTACAGCCTCTTATAGATTTGAAGACATTATAACTAAGGACGAATCTATGAAAAGAACCATAGAACTTGGAAAAAAAGCAGCTTTAACTAGTTGCAACATATTAATAGAAGGCCCAAGTGGAACCGGAAAAGAGCTTTTCGCACAGTCAATTCATAACTACAGTAACAGAAGCGGCGGCCCCTTTGTAGCAGTTAATTGTGCTTCCCTTCCAAAGGAACTTATAGAGAGTGAACTTTTTGGTTATGAAAAAGGTGCTTTTACCGGAGCAACTAAGGATGGCCATCCTGGTAAGTTTGAATTAGCTAATGGTGGAACCATATTTTTAGATGAAATAGGTGAAATGCCACTCGATATGCAATCCAAGCTTTTAAGAGTTTTAGATAATAATAAAATAACCAGATTAGGCGGAACCTATGAAAAAACTTTAAATGTAAGAGTAATAGCTGCAACTAACAGAAATTTAGTTGAAGAAATACACAAAAAAAACTTTAGAGAAGATTTATATTATAGACTAAATGTAATGAATATAAAAACTATACCTTTAAAAGATAGACCAATAGACATTGAAACTTTAGCAAATCACTTTGTTCAAAGATTAAACCTAAAATCTCCTGATACTTTTAAATATTTAACTGATAAATATTTAGATATTATCAGAAGATATGAGTGGCCTGGAAACGTAAGAGAATTAAGAAATGTAGTTGATCGTTCCTATTATTTATGTGAAAGTAATAACATAACCGAAGATCTATTATATGATTATATTGTTAAAGACAAAACATCATTTAATCCTCAAGAGAAGACTAATACAAATAAAATTTTAACTATAGAACAATTAGAAAAAGAAAATATTACAGCTGCTCTAGAAAAATGTAACGGAGATATTTTAAAAGCTGCAAACATTTTAAATATTAGTAGAGCGACTATATACAGAAGAATTAAAAAATATGGTATAGATATAAGATTTTAATGATATAAATAATAACAAAATATAATACAGAATTTAAGCTCAATATTTTTAACAATTTATTCCTCTCAATTTGTTAAAAATATAACTTCTTTTCTCAAATTGAGACGTTTTTTGTATCAATATTGAGACTTAATTGTTAAAAAACATGAAAAGTGGTGTTTTCTTTATTGGCATGTCTTTTGCTTAATTATATATATATGTAAAATAAAACGTAATTATTAGGAGGAATATAACATGTCAAGATTCACACTACCAAGAGATATTTATTTTGGAGAAAACTCTTTAGAAACACTAAAAACATTAAAAGGTAAAAAAGCTATAATCGTAGTTGGTGGAGGCTCAATGAAAAGATTTGGCTTCCTTGACAAAGTTGAAGAATATTTAAAAGAAGCAGGTATGGAAATAAAATTAATAGAAGGTGTAGAACCAGATCCATCTGTTGAAACAGTTATGGCAGGCGCACAAACAATGAGAGAATTTGAACCAGACTGGATAGTATCAATAGGCGGAGGATCACCAATAGATGCTGCTAAAGCTATGTGGATATTCTACGAATACCCAGAGTTCACTTTTGAAAAAGCTGTAATTCCATTTGGAATACCAGAACTAAGACAAAAAGCTAGATTCGTTGCTATACCATCTACAAGCGGAACAGCTACAGAAGTTACTGCTTTTTCAGTAATAACTGACTATAAAGCTAAAATCAAATATCCTTTAGCTGATTTTAACTTAACACCAGATATAGCTATAATCGATCCAGCTCTTGCTCAAACAATGCCAGCAAAACTAACAGCTCACACTGGTATGGACGCTTTAACTCACGCAATAGAAGCTTATGTTGCAGGCCTAAGATCATATTTCTCAGATCCTCTTGCAATGCAAGCAATCGTTATGATAAAAGAAAGCTTATTAAAGTCCTATGAAGGCGATAAAGAAGCTAGAGACGAAATGCACATAGCTCAATGTTTAGCAGGAATGGCATTTTCAAATGCATTACTAGGAATAACTCACAGTATGGCACACAAAACTGGTGCAGTATTCCATATTCCACACGGATGTGCTAATGCGATTTTCTTACCATATGTAATTCAATTTAACAAAAAAGCTTGTTCAGACAGATATGCTGCTATCGCTAAAACTTTAGAACTAGCTGGAAGCACTGAAGATGAATTAATAGATTCATTGATAGCTATGATACAAGATATGAATAAGAAGATGGATATTCCTTTAACACTTAAAGAATATGGAGTAACAGAAGAAGACTTTAATTCGAATCTGGACTTTATAGCTCATAATGCTGTACTAGATGCATGTACTGGGTCAAATCCAAGACCTATAACAGATGAAGAAATGAAGGAATTATTTAAATGTACTTTCACTGGTGAAAAAGTAGAATTCTAATTTCGTATCAATTTGCAAAAAACAATATAAAATCTCAAAGATGAGACAAATCTTTGTATCATTTTTGAGATTTTGTTTTATAAACATATTTAAAAAAAACAATTTCATATAGATATCAACGCCAGACACTTAACTTATACGCAGGCATATGTTGACAAAACTGAAGGCACATATAAAAACTTTTTTGTCATTCTTAGTGAAGCATTTTAGAAAATCTTAGAGGCTCTGATATGTTTGAGGTACGAGTTTATCAGAGATTCTTAGATTTTAAAAATGCTGAGCTTTAGAATGACTAAAAGTTTTTATCGTGCTGAAGTTTGGCAATATATGCCGGAGTATAAGTTAAGTGTCGGCCGCAGGTATCTATAATTGGCATAATTCTTGCTTTATAAAATTTTGAATAAATTTAAGTTCAATCGAGGAGGAAACAAATGTATAAGATAGTTGAAAAAAGAGAATTAGCACCAAATATAGTACTTTTGGATATAGAAGCACCAAGAGTTGCTAAATCAGCAAAACCAGGACAGTTTGTAATAGTAAAAATAGATGATAAGGGTGAAAGAGTACCTCTTACAATTTGTGATTATGATGTAAAAAAAGGAACTGTTACTATAGTAATTCAAGCTATAGGATGTTCTACAAATAAAATGATAGCATTAAATGCAGGTGAATATCTTGCTGACTTTGCAGGTCCTTTAGGTCAGCCTTCAGAATTCATCCATGAAGACTTAGAAGAGTTAAGAAAAAAGAAAATAATGTTTGTGGCAGGTGGTGTTGGAGCTGCTCCAGTATATCCACAGGTAAAATGGTTAAGACAAAACGGCGTAGATGTAAATGTTATTGTTGGCGGAAAGACAAAGGATTATTTACTTCTCATTGATGAGATGAGGGAATTAGGAGCTACTGTATATCCTTGTACAGATGATGGTTCCGCTGGATTTAAGGGATTAGTAACAAATCAATTAAAAGAACTTATTGATGCTGGAAACAAATATGATGTTGTAATAGCTATAGGCCCTATGATTATGATGAAATTTGTATGCAAGCTTACAAAAGAATATAATCTAAAAACTATAGTAAGTTTAAATACCTTAATGGTAGATGCAACAGGAATGTGTGGAGCATGTAGAGTTAGTGTAGGTAACGAAACTAAATTTGCCTGTGTTGATGGCCCAGAATTTGATGGACACTTAGTAGACTTTGATGAAGCTATGAGGAGACAGACTCTTTACAAAAGCGAAGAAGGTCGAAAACTTGTGGCTGAGCAAAAGAAGGACGGTCATACTTGCAGCTGTATGGGGGGAGATAAATAATGGATAGAATGAAAAGAATACCAGTAAAAGAACAAGATCCAAAAGTAAGAGCTAAAAACTTTGAAGAGGTTTGTTTAGGATATAGCAAAGATGAAGCTGTACTAGAATCAGCTAGATGTTTAGATTGTAAAAAACCTATGTGTGTAGGCGACTGCCCTGTAAGTATAAATATACCAGAGTTTATTGAAAAAGTTAAAGAAGGAAATTTTGAAGAGGCAGCAAAGATTATAGCAAAATCCAGTGCACTTCCAGCAGTTTGTGGAAGAGTATGTCCACAGGAAAGCCAATGTGAAGGAAAATGTGTACTTGGAATAAAAGGAGAAGCAGTAGCTATAGGTAAGCTTGAAAGATTTGTAGCAGACTGGTCAAGAGAAAATAACATAGATTTATCTGATAAAAGTCCTAGCAATGGTAAAAAAGTAGCTGTTATAGGAAGTGGACCAGCCGGACTTACTTGTGCTGGAGATTTAGCAAAGCAAGGCTATGATGTAACAATATTTGAAGCATTACATGAAGCAGGTGGAGTTTTGGTTTACGGAATTCCAGAATTCAGACTTCCAAAGGAAACTGTTGTTAAACACGAAGTAGAAAATGTTAAAAAATTAGGTGTTAAAATAGAAACTAACGTTATAGTTGGCAGAACTATTACTATAGATTCTCTCTTGGAAGAAGAGGGTTTTGATGCTGTATTTATAGGTTCTGGTGCAGGACTTCCTAAGTTTATGGGAATACCTGGTGAAAATTTAAATGGTGTATTCTCAGCAAATGAATTTTTAACAAGAAATAATTTAATGAAAGCCTTTAAAGAAGAGTATGATACTCCTATAAAAGTAGGCAGCAAGGTAGCTGTAGTAGGCGGAGGAAATGTTGCTATGGATGCTGCTAGAACTGCCTTAAGACTTGGAGCTGAAGTTCACATAGTGTATAGAAGATCAGAGGCAGAACTTCCAGCAAGAGTAGAAGAAGTACATCATGCAAAAGAAGAAGGGGTAATACTTGATATTCTTACAAACCCAACAGAAATCATTGGTGATGAAAATGGATGGGTTAAAGGAATGAAGTGTATAAAAATGGAACTTGGAGAACCAGATGCATCAGGAAGAAGAAGACCTGTAGTAGTTGAAGGTTCTGAGTTTATACTAGATGTAGACACTGTAATAATGTCTCTTGGGACATCACCAAATCCATTAATTTCTTCTACTACAAAAGGCTTAGAAATCAACAAACATAAATGTATAGTAGCAGAAGAAGAAAGTGGAAAAACTTCAAAAGATGCCGTATACGCTGGCGGCGATGCTGTAACAGGAGCAGCTACAGTAATACTTGCTATGGGTGCAGGTAAGAATGCAGCTAAAGCTATACATGAGTATTTAAGCAAATAAATCAGAAATTCCTCGGGAATCTTTATAGACTCCCCCACCGAAAGGTGACTTACACTCTGGGTATGTTACCAAACTTCAGCACTACAAAATTTTTTTATATGAGCCTTCAGTTAAAGAATATATTTAATATCATAGTCAGCTTGATATTTCCCCATTTTTTATAATCTTGCTGATTTCACATCAATTTGTTTGTTAAAAAACAAGTTGATGTGAACTTATTTTATTTACATGTTTACATTTTATAAATCAGCTTGACTATTCCACTTTATGTAATTCACATAACTCATTGAAATTATAATAATTAATGTAATGATAAATACATACAGAGAATACTTCATGCTTATCCCTAAAAAAGTATATAAAAGAATAACTGGAGTATCGGCTATAAATATAGTTACAACATACTTGATAAAAGACATCCCAGTTAACACAGAAAAGAAACATACTACATCTGATGGTACTATAGGAGAAGAAACTCCTAAAGCTAGGATTTTAACATTATTATCTTGAATTAATGAGTATATTTTTGGATATTTATTAATTATCTTTTCTTGGTACCCCATACCAATTGTTGCCTTAACAAATAAAAACAAGAAAATCTCACTTAATAAATTTGCTATGGTAACTAAAATAAATGCTTCTACTGGATTAAATAATATTCCTGCACTTATAATAAAAACGGTACAAGGGATTAGAGTAAAAATTCTAAATGAAGCAATTGTTAAAAATAATAACGTACTGTACTTAGGATATGCTTGTAAAAAACTAGTGATTTTGCTTGCTCCATCAATATACAATTGATATTTTAAAAATACACCTAGGATTGCTATCCAACATAAAAAGATCATACTTTTAAATAACTTATTCATTATTCCACCTCTATTTTTATACTTAAAATTTCATAGCTTTTCTAACTATGAAATTTATTATAAATATTATTTATTAAATAAAAGTGGAGAAAAACATTAAGATTTATTAAGATTTTTTCTTAGGCAATTCAATATTAAAACTAATTATACTGCTCTTACATTCCGCCCAAATTCTTCCATTATGAAGTTCTATTATTTTCTTTGCAATAGGAAGTCCCAGTCCAGAACCTTCTATTTCAGCATTTCTCGATTTATCTATTCTATACATTTCATCAAATATTTTTGTCAAATCACCTTTACTAATATTGTCACTTTCATTAATAAAAGAAAGTTTAATATTCATATCCTCTTCCCACATTCTAATTATAAAAGTCGAGTTTCTATAACTATATTTTTCTGCATTTTTTACTAAGTTTTCAATAACTCTAATAAATTTTTGCATATCAATTTCACACATCAGCTCATTTTTAGCGCATTCAATTTTAACTGATATATTCTTTTCAGATAGAAATAAAATATGCTCTCCTACTATCTGATTTACTAAAACAGCTATATTAAATGGAACCTTATCTAATTTAATATAGTTATTTGAAAGCTTTGTATACTCAAAAAGCTCTTCAATTAATTTTTTTAAATCTGTACTTTTTTTATAAGCTATTTCTAAAAACTCCTGCTGATCTTTTTGTAAAACTTCCTTGCCATTATTAAGAAGTTCTAAATATCCAATTATAGATGTTAACGGAGTCTTTAAATCATGGGAAACAGCAACAATTAATTCATTTTTAGCTTCTTCCTGCTTTTTTTCTTTTTCATAATTTTCTTTAAGCCGTTCAGACATGGTATTTATATCCTTAGCTAATTGAGCAATTTCATCGCTGCCTTTTATATCTATAGGCTTTAGATATTTCTGGGTTTTTATATTAGTAACGCTTTTGCTAATATATTTTAAATATTTAATTCTTCCATTAATTGCAATTAAAAAAATAATTGTAAAAATTATCAATGCTAAGATAAAACCTGCAATTGCTAAGAAAGATCCATATTTAACTATAATGTCAGTGTTTATATTATCCGCACCAACTATTTTTTTTAATATATTTACCAAAAACACAAAAGAAAAAAAAGTAAGTATCATGTCAATAGGAATCAAGATTAGTAATTTGATTCCTACCTTATTCATTATTATTTTCTTCATATTTTATATCCGACCCCCCAAACTGTCTTCACATACTTGGGATTCTTAGGATCTTCTTCAATTTTCTGTCTGAGATTTGTTATATGAACTACAATAGAAGTATCTGATACTGCAAATTTTTCTTTCCAAATAATTTCATATAATTTCTCAACCGAAAACACCATACCTCTGTTTTTAGCTAAACATTCTAATATATCAAATTCCTTTGGTGTAAGTTTAACTTTGTCACCATTTACTATAACTTCATGAGTATCAAAATTAATGGTTAAATCTTCAATGGTAAGTATGCTGCTGTTTTGAGGTTCTGCATTGAACTTTTTATATCTTCTAAGTTGAGCCTTCACTCTAGCTATAAGCTCCATAGAACCAAAAGGTTTAGCAACATAATCATCAGCACCTACCGTTAATCCTTTTATCTTATCAATTTCCTCATCTTTTGCTGACAAAAATATTATAGGCATAGTATAACTTTCTCTAATTTTTATACAAGCACTTATGCCATCTAATATTGGCATCATAATATCTAAAATAACTAAATCAAAATTATTTTCATTAATCATAACTAAAGCTTCAGCTCCATTAGAAGCTTCCATAATGTTATATCCCTCATTCTCAAGATAAACCTTGATTAAATTTCTAATACTTTTATCATCATCTACAACTAAAATGTTTGTATTCATACAAACCTACCTTTTCTAGGACCAATTGTCCTTATTAAAATAATTAATAAATTTTACATTTTTACACCTCAAAATATAAGCTGGCGGCAAATTTAAAAGTACTTTCTTCCTTTTAATTTTATCAAAATATTTTCTAAAAAGATTCATTTTAAATAAAGTATATTGAAATGTTATAAATTCACCTTTGGCTTTTAGTATTTCTTTTGTAACTGACAATATTGTTTGGCTCATGGTATCAGGTAGACTTGCAAAGGGAAGACCTGATATTATATAGTCGACCTTATCAATATTATATTTATCTAAATATTCTTTTATATTTTCTGCTGAGTCATTTATAAGTATGAAATTTGTCTCATCTTTAAACTTATCCTTTAAAATTTTATAAAAGTCTAAATTACATTCTATAGCTATAAATATAGTGCTATCTTTCTTTTTATTTAATATTTTTTCAGTAAAGATACCTGTCCCTGGCCCATATTCAATAATACAGGTCGCGTTTAAAAAATTAATGTCTTCAACCATTCTATCTGCTAATTTTTCTGAACTTGGTGCTACAGCACCTACTGTTTTAGGATTCTTTATATATTGTTTTATAAAATTTACGATTTCCATTTTATACTTCCCCCCATGTCAATATGAGGTTAGTATAAAATAGAAATATTAATCTTTTACCTCAAAAAATATTAAGAATTATTAATATTTTTGAACTTTATTTTATATATGGAAAGTATGCTATAATTCCATTGAAACGCAAAATGCAACCTTATAAATATTGAAATAACTCTATACATTTCCTGCATCTGTTATGATTCCATGTATTCTAACATCGCTAGTTACGTGTTGCCTTAAAGCATTTATTCCATTAAAGAGTTGTATTACACCGTCTAAGTCATTTATACTTTCATATCTATTACAAATAGCAGTATTTTCAAAACATATATATAGATACCCATACCAGAAAGTAAACTTATACGCAGGTAGATGTTACCAAATCTGAAAGCACATATAAAAACTTTTTTACCATTCTTAGCGAAGTATTTTAGAAAATCTTAGAGGCTTTTATATGTTTGATTCCAATTTTTTCTCTACTTTTTCTAAGTTCCTTTGCAGCTAACTTAGTTAAGTTCTTGTTATTTACTATTACTTCTCCAGAAGTAGGCTTTTCAAGTAAGTTTATACAACAATCAAAGTACTTTTTCCAGCTCCGCTATATCCAATAATTCTATAGATTTCACCTGCTTTAATATGAATATTAACTTCTTTTAAAGCTTCCACTTTTGTAGCTTTGCTAGTATAAACCTTTTTTATAACTTTCAAGGATTTTTCTTATCTTTCAAAGTAAGTTAAACTACTTTGTAGGAGTATCTTCTGTCTCTACTCAAGTATTTCTACATATCCCTCTGTTCCGTTTACTCTAATTCTCTGTCCGTCCTTTATAAGCTTTGTAGCATTCTCTACACTTGCTACTGCCGGAAGTCCGTATTCTCGCGCTACAACTGCTCCGTGGGTCATCATTCCCCCAACCTCCGTTACAAGTCCCTTTATAGATACAAATACTGGTGTCCAGCTAGGATCAGTGAAAGTAGTAACCAGTATATCACCTTCCTCGATGTTAGCATCCTCTATTCTGAGTATTACTCTTGCCCTTCCCTCAATGTCACCTGCTGATACAGCTACCCCTGCCAAAGCACCTTCAGGGATCTTGCTTGTGTCGTATTTACTGGATATAATTTCTCCATCAGAGGTAATTACTCGAGGAGGTGTGAGCTTCTCGTATATCTCATAGTCTTCTTTTCTTTTTTGTATGATGCTATAATCCAACTTATTTGTTTTAATAACCTCTCTCAATTCTTCATATTTAAGATAGTAGATATCCTCTTTTTCTTTTATGAGCCCTTGATTAGCTAGTTCTTCTGCTTCTTTCACAATAACCTGTTTCACAATCCATTCATACCATACTAAAGTATATTTATTGAACTCATGGTAACCAGCATAATTACGTAGAACACTTATGCCCTTCTTTGCCTTTTTAGCCTTTCCTCTACCTCCTGGCAGCTTTTCAAGTTTTCTTAAGATATCCCGCTCCTTTTGTTTAGCTTCTTTAAGTCCCTGCTGGAATTTAGCTTCGTGAGCATTAGGAGGATAAACCTTTATATTACCTAGAATTAGTGGAACTAATATTGTTGGTTTTTCATTCCATCTAGTCCTGCTTATATCTATTTCTGCAGAGCAGCGCATGCCATATTTCTTCAAGAATTCTCTTATTACCTCACTTACTTCAACTCCCCCCGGAAGTTTTATAAGATCCTCAAAAAAGCTGTCATCCTTAGGATTCTCCAGATATTTAATTACTTCTGGATACTTTCTTACTACATCTGATACATCCAAAAGTTCAAGCCCCATTTCTGAGGTAACATTATTGGATACCGATTGAGCAAGAGTATCTGCTGGATTTTTTTCTCCGAGCCACTTCCCCAAATTCTTATTAAGCCAACTGGAAGCATATGCTCCGGCAAAAACAACTCCATAAGTGTCCATCATATTGTCTTTTATCCGAATCATGCTTTTATCAATAAAATTAAAAAGCTCCATACCTGAAATCTTCTGTGCCTGCTGCTCTAATTCTGACATCATTGATCTGCTGCGATCCATATAGAATTCTGCAATGGCAGGATCATTTTTCCTATAGCATTCTATAGTCTTAGCAAGCCACCTAGCAGCAAGCTTGACAGGAACCATTGTTTTCCTTGATTTATAAAGATTTTTCATAATATCTTCTCGTTTTAAAACATTGTAAAATGAATTCTGTATAAGAACATCTATCGCTGCAAGTCCTTTAACAAAAGACTTTCTCATAATAGGTGATCTTAATTCATTTGATGAATCTATATACAATCTTCCACCAGCCTCATACATTTGCGTATCTACCATCTGCTTCATTAAAATCTCAAAAAAAGTCATGCTTAAGGGAGACATTGCCTCAGTCATCATCTGGCGATGACCAAAGGATAAGAATACATGAATCTTATTATCCTTCACTTCAGGTACAGGATATAAAGTAGTAATAGGACGACTTTGAACAATATATATCTTATCTTCGCAAATACACCATTCTATATCCTGTGGACGTCCAAAGTACTTCTCGATTTTTCTGCCTATTTGTTCAAGCTGTAAAATCTGCTGGTCAGTGAGAGTTTGAGAATTCTGTTTATTAGCCTCAATTCTCCTCTGCTCGGTTCCACCTTGTTTCAAACCATAAATAGCTAGTTTCTTAGTAGGTACCTTTTTATCTATAATCTTACCTTCCTTTACTTTATAGATATCTGCATTTACAAGTCCTGACACTAGTGCTTCTCCAAGACCAAAGCTTGCATCTATAGAGACAACCTTCCTATTTCCATTTATAGGATCTGCCGTAAACATTATTCCTGAAGCCACTGGGAAAACCATCTTTTGGATAACCACAGAAAGATATACCTTGCAGTGGTCAAAGTTATTCTGCATACGGTATATTACTGCTCTGTCTGTAAAAAGTGATGCCCAGCACTTGCTTACATGGTGAAGAATATCGCTTTTTCCTATTATATTTAAATAAGTGTCCTGCTGTCCTGCAAAGGAAGCTAAAGGCAAATCCTCAGCAGTGGCACTTGAACGAACTGCATAGGCATTTTCTTCACCAAACTTTTTAATAAATTCAGTTATTCCTTCATCTATATCCTTTGGAATAGTGATTCCTTCGATCACGCTGCGAATTTCTCTACTGATTTTACCTATTCTTTCTCTATCGTCTATCTTCACCTGAGATAATTCTTCTACCAGCCTGTTAAACTCCTTGTTATCCTCTATTACCTTCTTATAAGCTTCAGTAGTGACACAAAAACCATCTGGAACCTGTATTCCCTGAATTCTTGAAAGTTCTCCTAAGTTCGCACCTTTGCCTCCTACTACAGGAAGTTGTGATTTATCAATGTCCTTAAAGCTTAATAAATATGAATTCATAGCTATTCTCCTCTCACCTAGAATACTTAGTAATCTTATCATTACTTGCTTATTAGAAGTTGCGTTACATATACTTAATAATTCATTACCTATACAACCTACAAATATTCTTCCTTATAAAAGTTGTTTCTAAGCATATCCATGCATTCATTAAATTCTTTCATCATGGCATCAAAATTAATTTCCGTTTTATTTGACATTTGTTTTGTATACCCCTCCGCCATCCACATAAGCATTTTCATAAGGAGCTTTAGGTCCACCCCCTCTTTAAACTTTGATGTATCCACACCCTCAAAAGCTATTTTATTTCTAAAATCATCTCCACTATCAAAAATATTTTGTATATCCGCTTTTACCTCTTCATCATTTTCAAAATACACATTTGCCAAAAAGGAAGGTATTGCAGCATGTCTTTTCATTACGGAAATTTCAATATCTGATGACATTTTTATTCTGTCAAAAAAATCTGTAATGCTATTATCAAACTTTTCGTTAACCTCATTCATCATGATGTTGCCGCACAGATTAATTAGATAAAGGTATAATGCTTTTTTTGTGCCAAAGTAGTGAAAAACCATTGCCTTTGAAATTCCTGCAGCTACAGCAATATCGCTTATAGAGGCCTTTTTATAGCCATTAGTCCCAAAAGTTCTAAGAGCAGCATCTATAATCACGTTTTGTTTCTCTACAGGTAAACTAAAAAATTTCTCCAAAAATCTCACCTCTTTAACTTTATCAACCGAATCGGTTAATGCAATTATAATACTATAAACCGATTCGGTCAATAAATATTTTATTTTTCATGTAGTCATTAAAAATAAAAAAGTTATCATAGGAAAACAATTCCTATGATAACTTTCATTTTAAATTATAAAATAAAAATGAAGGGTATGTCGCACCTATAAGCGGGACTGGAAGTAGACTTATCTATTGGTAAGGCTGACTCTTCCTAATTGAACTATGCTCTATTTATCATTATTTAATATTTTTTCATAACAGTAGAATGGTTTTTCCCTACTTAAAAATCTCATTTCACCAACTAGGTCATAACCACACTTTTTAAACAATGCATTCATTTTAGTATTTATGGAATAAGTATCTGTTTTTAAATATTTTATATTATTAGCTAAAGCTAATTCATCTGCAAATTTCATTAATTCAGTACCAATGCCACTTCTTCTGTAGTTTGGATTAACAGCCATTCTGTGAACAACCATACAAACTTCTTTCAATGACCAATTTAATTCATCATACTCATCTGGTTCCACTTTATTAATGCATACAAAACCAACTATTTTTCCATCCCTTTCTGTGACATATAATTCCTCTCTTTTGATATCATTTATAAAATCTTTTTCCTGAGGATAACTTTCATCCCATTGAGTATTATTGTAGGTTCTCATTTCTGCAATAGTTTCCTTTATAATCTCCATAATTTCTTTTGTATCTTCAATAGACGCTTTTCTCATCACACTACCCCCTTAAAAATTTTTTGTTTCTTTCCAATCATTTTCAATATTTTCTCTCATTTTCTTAACTAATTTATTAACTAATTCTTTTTCCTCAGCACTGAAATTATTAAAGCAGATCTCGATATTTCTATTTTCTTCTTCAATAATAAAGGAGTATACCTTTAGTGCCTTTTCCTTGGGATAAAGCCTCCAAATTCTTTTATCAATATGGTCTCTTTTTTTATCTATATACCCTGCTTCAATAAGTTTCTGTGTAGCTTTTGTTGTGGTAGTCTTATCTACTTTTAAAAGATTTGATAAATCAATTTGATTAATTCCTTGATTTTCACATATCCTTGTTAGGAATATAAACTGACCTTTTTGCAGATTTATCTCTTTAAATTTAATGTCGCTCATAGAATGAATACACCGTGACAAAGTTCCTATCTCTCTTAATATATGGCTATCTAAAGCTTTAATAGGACTTCACCTCCTATAAATTTAGTTGAAAGTTCAACTTTATTATTTTTATAATAGCATATAATAGTTGAATTTTCAACTACATTATATGATTAATGTTTGATCTAATTTTTATTATTTATATACAACGAAAATAAGAATCATAAACTCCCTGATTATAAAATTTTGGAGCTAATTCTTCTATGTATAAAGTTCAGCATCAAATTTGAAGCTAAATCCCCTAATTCCTCTTCTCTCTCGTTTAGAAAATATTCCTTTATGCTTTACATAAATTCACATTGAATTACCACTAACTTACACCACTTGTAACTCCCCAACCCCTTGAAAATAAAACCTTCGCCTTAATAAAATATAATTATTACATAAAAACAAAAATATATATTTTATAATAGAGAATGCAAATTTCCAAGAACAAAAATTACCACTCTGGCTATTTTATAAAAGTTGTAATGCCGTAACGTTTACAACTTGTTAACAATCTTTTTCTTCCTGATTTTTTGATATTTGTATATATATTAGTTGTAAGCTAAATTAAAGCTACTTGGAGAATGAATTACCATGGTAAAAAATAAGAATACAACTTGGCATTATTATAGAAATGAGGATGGCATTGTACTTTACAAGGTTGAAAGCAGTGAGTGGTTTCAAAATGGAATCCTAAAAAGACGCTTTCGATGCTACTATAAAGATAAAAACATTGAACCAGTGCTTTATGCGCTCCCATCTGTAATAATGGGTATAAAAAATAATGAAACTATTATTTATGTGGAAGATGAGAAATCCGATGATTCCCTAATGGACATGGGTTTCATTGCAACTACAAATTTTGGCGGTCTTAGAAGCTTTAACAGTTTAAGTAAAAAATATAATGAACAAATAAAAAGAGCTAATCTTACAATCTTCCCCAATAATAGTAATCGCAGCAAAGATTATTCTAAAGCTGTATATAATACTTTTAAAAATTGCTGTAAAAGCATAGGAATTATAGAGATGCCTGATCTCAATAAAAACATGAGTATTTCAGATTGGCTTAATAAAGGTGTAACAAAAAAGCAAAAAGAGGAGCTAGAAAAAATAGCACCGTCACTTTTTGATTTTAATGCCCTATCCATAACTTCTACTTTAATTCCATATCTCTGCAGCTTGTTTTTAAAAGGTAAGCTTGAACATATGGGAATTAAGTACAATCATCTTTTAATAGAAAAAAGTTGCGAAGGGGTTTACTTTTTACTTCAGTTAACATAATTCATTAATTGTTAACTCTGCTTCAAATAAATATCGTAAATCACCAAAGAACAAAAATTCATCAATTTTTCTCATTTTATTTCTTGAACTCTTCCAACAATTCCATCCTCTAGCATAACTTTGATACCACGATGATGAACTTCTGAGTTTGTAAGGAGCCTTTTTACTATACCCTCAGTTAACTTTCCAGAGCGCTGATCTTGTTTTTGAACAACTAGGACTCTTGCTCCAATTTTTACATCTTTTCGTCTTGTTCCATCCATAAGTATTACTCTTCTTTCTTAATTTTTATATAGCACAATTATAATATAAATACCTTGATACAGGAGCTATATTTTGCTGTATTATATACTTACCATAATATATCACAGTATCCTTGACTTCTCAAGTGGATGAAGATTTTTCTTAATACTATTCTCTCTTTATCATTCATCAACATTAAATAAAGAGAAACGTAAATTTTTCACATACAATGACAAAAGTGATATTATTGTATCAAAAACAAAGCGCTTGGTTTCTACGTCAATACCCTTTACAGTTTCCATGGCTATAACTACTTTTTTACGCCAATCCTCAGTCAAATCACTGAAATTCACAACCCCCATGGATTTAAATACGCTATAGAGTGTTGTTACGAATAACTCTCGTTTTTCATCTTCTAAAGATGAGAGCCACTGATTAATGACATTATTGATATGTTCTGCACCTCCAGTAATACTTTGTGTATATTGAAAGTCACCTTTATTAACCACCCATGAAAAAGGGTCATGTTGCATAATTCCGAACTTGTTGCTTTCTACCACAATATAATCTTCCTGATGCTGCAAAAGCATTCCTACTAAAGAGGATTGAGGCAAAGTTTTTTGTATCCTTGTTTTAATGCTTACATACTTTTCCCTCGTAAATATTTCATCTCTAAAACCAGGACCGTCATGACTGTAAATGCCCACAATACGATCTTGAACAGCCTGATGACACTCCATGGCAGAATAAACCGCAATATTTCCTCCCTTAGAATGTCCGCCCACAATTAATGCATGTGGAAACCGTTCAGCAACAGCATTCAAATAAGAAACTCCCTCCTGCTGTGCAGGTACTGGAGAAATAAATGCCATATTGAAGTCCTCTTTCCAGCCTACAATAGTAGCATCTGTACCTCGATAGGCAACATAAGCTGTTTTATCATCAAGTAGGTAGGTCACCGCCGCAAATTGCTTTTGTAAAGTTATATCTAAGCTATCTGAATAGCAGCACATACGAATATTTCGAAATCTTGGACTCATTCCAAGAGCAATCAAAAGTCTATGGTTACTTTTTGGATCTCTCACATTATAAAGCATGTGCGGGATATGCTCTGCTTTGAGCAAGTCTCCAATTCTCACAGGTTCCCTGTTATCTGCAATCCCCGGTAAAACTTTATCAAAATGAATATAGACAAATTGAGATAGAACCAAGCTATCTACCAGATTGAACTTGGTAGTTTTAAAGTCCTCCATTTGTGACTCTACATAATCTACAATATTCATATTTTATCTCTCCTAACCTATTGTTTTTACCTCCTAGTAATATCTTTCGGTTTTTCATAATACTATTATAAGAGATTTGTAAGTATTCTACCATATATATTATCTGTGCCTTAATATATGAAAATTCACTTTTCCCTCAAATCCAAAATATTTTCTTTATAAACAACAGTTATGTAGATATCTTAATAAAAATCAGAATTTATAGATAACTATTGCATTTTTTATACAACCTGTCATAATATATAGTAAATATAGCTGAAAGGATGATTTAAATGAAAAAATCAAAAAAGAAATTAACTGAGAACATTAGCTTTACGATTGACATGAATAAGCTTAACTTAAACAGAAGAAAGTTTGACTCAAGTGAAATTGGCAGAGGTACTGGAATCCATAAAAATAAAAAAGGTAAAGGCTCTTACACCCGCAAGAATGTTAAGATTGATGACAGTTCTTGCGGGTGTTTTGTTTTATAAAGATGCTTCATATGAATAGAGTCATAATTTAATCAAAGGCTCTGCTATTTTCTTTACATACATTTCTGTTCACGATATATATTCACCGATAATTATATTGGTAAAACTGATATGATTTTTATTTTGCTGAGTTAAAGTCATTTTAATATTTTTACTGGATGACATAGTAGAATCATACATATTAGGCGAGTCAATTTTGAAAATAACTTCAGATGTATTTTGATCATCATAAAATATTATAGAATTATCTTGTTGAATTACAGTAATTAAATTTTTAACTTCTAAGTTAAAAGTAAGAATTGGGTTGTTTACTTTATTTTTAATTATAAAGTTTTCTTTAAGCAGCTCTGATGCAATATTGTACTGCAAATCTATATTAGGATACACATTAGAAAATTCCACTGCTGAGGAAAGATTTTTTACAGTCTATTTCTGTAAATTTTGAGCTCTTATATCTATAACTTTATCTTGTCTTTTTTTATTTTGTAGTGCTGCTGAATCCTTAATCACAGCCATAGAAGCAGCTTCCTTATTAATGTCCCAGGATATTTCATACTTATCCTTTCTTATAACTACAAGCCTTTTATTCTTTATATTTTTTGCTATTCTTATCTTAAAATCATTATCTTTATTCTCCAGTACCTTATTACTAGTTTCATCTGAAGCTTATACCATGGAGTTATCAATATTCTTCCACCTTCCATTACTTAAATAATGGACTGGCTCACTATATATTTATTGCCTCGAAGGTTGAATCTTCCTTTAAAAAGTGCTTTACGTTTTTTCAAAATGGCCTCCAGATAATAAATTCTTACCTTAAATTATATTTATACTTTTATATAATTATATCTGTAAGCAGCCTTATGGTTTCCGAATCATCATTAAGTACATTGAAGGAGGCTTTTTATCCGCTACACTAAGAAAAATCTTTAATTAAAAGAAACTCCTGCTCTCTTCTTTTACAGGAGTTCTCCCTAATCATGCGACGTTTTGCATCATCAAAATAAGCATAAAAAATAAATTAGTTCTCTGACGTAAGGAAGAAAAGTTACCTTCATTGTCCTCTAAAAATGCTTTTGTATCTTCCAAACATTACTGATAATTCTTGCACAGTATAAGTTAAGTATATTTCGTGCTTATATATTTAATTACTTTCCATAATTATATCTTCATATCTAACTATTCCAAGAGGACTAACTCTTACTCCTATTATTCCTTTCCTTGAAACGCATCCCACCTGTGGATGATATAAAAATATCCATGGAGCATCTTCTACTATTTTTTTCTGTATATCTTTATACATTTCAATTCTCTTTTGAGGATTTATTACCTCCTTGGCCTTATTCATCATTTCTGTTACTACTTTGTTATTGTATCCAGTGAAATCAGTAACATTAGCTGGATTAAACATTGGTTGAAGAAAGTTATCCATATCTCCAGTGTCTGAAATCCACCTACTTAAAAACAAATCTCCTCTACTAATTGATTCAGGGTTTAAATACTTATCTGAGCTTATTTTTTCTAAAATACATTCAATTCCTATATCTTTTAAATCATTTATAATAAGTTGTGTTATTTTGTTAAAAGTAGTTTCACTACTTTCATCTCTAATTAAGATTCTAAGCTTATTGTTTCCTGAGGATATATTTTTCCTATTTAAAATTTCTTTTGCTAATCTTGGATTATATCCGAAACCTGATAAATAACCATTATCAATCATGTTTGGAGGCATAGGTCCCTTTGCTTCTTCCCCAAGTCCACCTAAAACCTCATCAATAATTTTTTTCCTATTTACTGCTGCATTAAGAGCTGCCCTAATTTCTTTGTCTCTAACTAATACCGAATTGGAATTCAAGTTGAAACCTGCATAATAAGTTGCCATTACACTCTTACATTCTATATTTTGAATTTTGTTATTTTTGAGCTCTTCTATTTGTCTATTATTATCTATTGTTATAAAATCACACTCTTTGTTAACAAAGCTGCTAGAAGCTTGTCCACCATCAAACTTTACAATGACTTTATCTACATAAGCAGCGCCACCAAAATAATCTTTAAATGCAGCTAATGTACACTTATCCTTTTCTATACTCTCTATAATGTATGGTCCACAGCCTGTAAGTTGTCCTTTTTCAACATCTTCTTTTGCTAGTATAGAACAAATATACTGACCTAAATTAAGTAAAAATCCACTATAAGGTCCTGTTAATTTTATAGAAATTCTGTACCTATCAAGTATCTTTATTCCTTTTACCTCTTTTGCTTGTCCTTTTGAATATTCCTTTGCACCTTCAACTTGCTCCAAAAGCCAGGCATTAGGAGAATTTAATTTAGGACTTAATAACCTTTCATAGGAATATTTCACATCCTCAGAGGTTATCTCCCTTCCATTATGAAATTTAGCGCCTTTCCTTAAATTAAATACCCAGGTCAAATTATCTTCTTCAACATACCAACTTTTAGCAATACCTGGAGCAATTTCTCCTACCGAACTAATGAGAAGTAATCCACCATGGACATTATACAAAATCTGACCACTTTGTGCATCAAAAGCCATTTGAGGATCATAACATAAAGGAGCTTCGATCAAAAATGTTGTAATTACTGATTCAATTTCACTTGCATTCTCAATCTTATCAAGAAGTTCACTAGATATAATTTTAAGATCTTCTGAAACGTCTGAGAGAATATTTAATGCAGTTTTAGTATACTGAGTATTTAATGATGTAGTTTCTACCATCTCCATAACTTTTCTCGAAGTCTTACTCATATCCTCCGTTGAAGCTATAATAGCTTCAAGGCTTTCAGTTTGCCTTGAGACTGCTTCATTAATTTCTTCGGCAACATCGCTGGTAGTGCTAACTGCTCCTATTATGTCATTAAATACCTCCTTTGTATTATTGGCAATATTGTTTCCTTCTAACACCCTATCCATGCTTCTATTCATAGCATTTATGGTTTTGTCTACGCTATCATTTATTTCATTGATAGTCTTTGAGATTTGTTCAGCAGATTCAGCACTCCTTTGAGCTAAGTCCTTTACCTCCTGAGCAACTACTGCAAAACCCCTGCCTGCTTCTCCAGCCCTTGCAGCCTCTATAGATGCATTAAGTGATAATAAATTTGTGTTATCTGCTATATCTTTTATAATTACAAGCATCTCATTTATATGTGCTGCTTTTGAACTCAAATCATTTACTACTTTTTTAGCATCTTCTACGGACATTTCAATATCATTCATTGCTTTAATAGATCTATCTACTGCATTGCTTCCTTCTTTAGCTATTCCCATTGTTCTTTCAGCTATCTGCTTTGAATTTTCTGTGCCTGCAAAAACTTCTTCTGCTAAGGCTGAATAATTATTTACTTCACCTACAACTTTTTCTATAGATTCCATTTGCACTTCAACATTTTGCACGATATTTTGTGTTAAGGATATTAAATTTTCAGTTACAAATCCAGTTTCTTGTATTTTTTCGCTTATTCTTTTCACTATACATTGCTGATTGCGTTTTAAAAGACCCAGTTCGCTGCAATTTTTAATTTCATCTACATCCTTATGTACAAGGATTTGCTTAGTATCATCCTGAACCAATTTATGTCTATTTTTTATCCATCCTAACATTTTCTCCACCTCATTTGATTAATAAAAAAATAATTCTTTAAAGATTTATTTTTACCTCTAAATTGAACTTTTTTAAGTAATACAGGAAAAATCTATATAAAAGATTATAGCACAAAATGAAAGAAATAATTATTGAAACTATATCACAGATTAATAAAATTTAAAATACGCAATATAAAAAGAGCATAGATAAGCTAAACTCTCAAAAACTCATCTATACTCTATATTGCTGTGAAAAATTTCAAACTAATTCAAACTCATAATATAATTCTAGAACTATTAGATTCAGAGATCATTCTTTCTATAAGCCTTGTTTTACCATTTATACAATTTCTGCAGTGATTTAGAGTGTCCTTTACACATACGTATTTGTATTTTTAATACCTTCTTTAATTAATTACTGTACCTTGCTTTTAATAAGCATATCATCAGGATTTAATACCTCATCACATTTAATTGTAAAAATCATCTGTGCGGAAGGTGCACTATCTATAGGTTTACCATTTGTCTTTCTCATATCTTGAAGCTTTATAGTTTTGTTATCTCCCTTAGGAATTAAAACTTCAACAATATCTCCATTATAAACTTTGTTTCTTTGCTCTATGGTTGCAATATGAGTTCTCTTATCATAATTTCTTACAATTCCTACAATATCGTAGTTTCTAATATATGCCGAACTTTCATAATGCTGTTTTATTTCTTCATCAAAATAGAAACCAGTAGTATATGTTCTATGACTAGGCTTTACAAGATATTCCATCCACTTAGAATTAAATTTATAATTCTCCGGATCTTCTATATACTTATCAATTGCTTCTCTATAAGCTTTTACTACAGATGCAACATAATAGGAACTCTTCATTCTTCCTTCAATTTTGAAGGAGTTTATACCAGCTTGAATAAGCTTAGGTATATGTTCTATCATACATAAGTCCTTAGAATTCATAATATAGCTTCCATCTATATCTTCGGTAATTTGCTGATATTCTCCTGGTGCTTTTTCTTCTACCAGATGACATTTATATCTACAAGGTTGAGCACAAGCCCCTCTATTAGCATCTCTACCTGTTAAATAATTTGAAAGCATACACCGTCCAGAGTATGCCATGCACATTGAGCCATGAACAAAAGCTTCTATGTCACAAGTTTCAGGAAGCTTTTCTCTTAGCTCCTTAAAATCCTTAAGACTCAATTCTCTTGCCATAACCACTCTTTTAACACCAATCTTATGCCAAAATAGAGCAGACTTATAATTTAAACAATTTGCCTGGGTACTTAGGTGTATTTCAAACTCTGGTACTACTTCTCTTGCTGCTAAAATAATGCCTGGATCTGCCACCAATATTGCATCAGCACCAATATTTTTAAGTTCTATAAGATACTCTTCTAATCCTATTAAATCCTCATTATGAGGGAATATATTTACTGTTACATGAACTTTTTTCCCTCTGGAATGTGCAAATTCAATTCCTTCTTTTAATTCTTCAGTAGTAAAGTTATCTGCAAAGGCTCTTAAATTTAATTTACTGCCTCCAAGATATACAGCATCAGCACCAAAATTTATAGCTGTTTTAAGTTTTTCTAGGTTCCCTGCTGGTGCCAAAAGTTCTGGTTTATTCATAACTTAATCTCTCCCCGTCTTTATAGATCCCTACAGCCTACAGTCGTCTATAAATAAAATAATTTTTCTTTCTTAATATTACTAGAAATCTGAGTACAAATCCAGATTTTCATTAACACCTTCCAACAAGGATTAAAATTCTATAAGCTTTATCAATAAGTTTAAAGGTTTCAATGGTATCTGTAGTAGCTAGTGTATCTCCTGGTCCAGCAATACCTACTACGGTTATCTTAGCACAAAATTCTAAAGCTTTTTTTACTATATCTACAGCATCTTTGGGCTTTAGTATTCCCTTTACAACGCCAGGTCTCTCCTCGTTATCATTACAATCCCTTTTGCAAAATCTACATTGTATATTGCAGCTAGGACTTACTGGAAGATGAATTCTCCCATAATTTAAATGAGCTTCTCCTCCTAGACAGGGGTGAAGCTTAGAAATCTTTGAAAACTCCATAATATTTTCTCCTTGTCAACTATATCTCTTGTTTAAGCAAAGAATCAGCACATTGTTTTCCCCAGTTTCTTAGGTCTTGAATATCAAGAGGAGAAGGTACCTTTGACTCAGTATTCTTAGCTATTTTCTCTGCTAATCTAGTATAAATTTTAGCTTGCTCTGAATACCATACCAAGAGCCATTTGTCCACCTGAAACTGCACCACATAAGCATCCGGCTTTTCCCATACCTATAGGAAATCCACTTGCTAATTTAACAACATTTTTATCAAATGGTTGTCCTAATAAATCGTTAACTGTTTGTACCACCGATTCACTACAGAAAAATGTGCCACTTCTAAAAAGCTCCTCTGCATTATATTGAACTTTATCTAAAATTTGTTCTTTTGTCATTTTATGTATTCCTTCCTAAGTTATAAGTGTTTTAAATTCTTTTTGTCCTTAATAGCTTTATGTGTTAACACATTGTCAATTAATATAGAAGCATCAAAATGTTTTTCATTTTCTTTTAAGTATATATTAGGAACTGCTATTATATTGAACTCTTTGCACTTTTCTTGAATTTTTTTTACTTTCTCATTATTAATTGACAATATATAATCTGATGTATCCGCTCCTTCATATTGTGGAAAGAATGGACTCAATTGTAATTCTGGAAAACAAATAAGCTGCGCTCCGTTTTTTGCTGCCACTTCAATTAAATGTAAAGTTTTTTCTAAATTTTTATTTGTATTTTCACTAATTTCCATTTGTGCTAATGCAATCTTCACAATAATCATCTCCATTTTTAGTTATTTAATTACAACTTAATGTTATTATAGTATAATTTAGATATCAAGAAATAAAATCCCCATCTGTGCTACTACAGAATTGAAGTAGAATGTTATGTTTAAAAAATACTATATCTTCATTTCAGCATCCTAATATAAAATGGAATGTTCCTAAATCCGGATATTTTTCCTGTATATATGTAGATGGTAATCTTCAATATGATAAAGTAATAAGTTCACTGCAAAATGATAGTATAGAATTGTTAAATACCAATACCTGCTTTCTAAAAGAATATAAAAATGACCATTACTTTAGAATAAGCATTAGTAAAGTAAATGAGAATAAAATTAAAAGAGGCATTCCCGTAGTTCTTAGTACTATTAAAAAAAATATGAAGCTGTAGCCGAACTTTTGTACATTGAAATTTTCATTAAAATTTTCCAAATTATTATTTATATTAAAAAACACATAAAATCTCTTAGTAAAAATGTTAAGAGATTTTACGTGTTCTTTAATATAGGTATTTAAATGCTATACCCCATTGTTTTTGATAATTCCTCAGAAATTTCTTTAATTGAACATATTAAAGATTCTTTGTTCTGCTTCATCCGTGCTGTTGGTCCCGAAATGCTTATTGCTGCAACTGTTTTTCCGTTAATATCTTTTATTGGAGCTGCATAACATACTAAGCCAATCTCGCACTCTTCTACATCTTCTCCATATCCCTGTGCTCTTGTCTTTCTTAATTCTTCAATTAACTCATTTGAATCTGTAATAGTACACTCCGTTTTTTTCTCAAACTTAAACTCTCGTATTTTTTTTTCTAATTCTTCATCTAAAATACTTGCTAACAGTACCTTACCCGTTCCAGTACAATATGCTGGCAATTTAGCACCTATTTTTGATGTCATTTGGATAGTAGAATTACTGGATTCCTTATCCATAAAAATAATATTATAGTCTTCATCAAGAATAGCTAAATGAGTAGTCTCGTTATGTTTATCTCTAAGCTTTTGCAAGAAAGGCTTAGCAGTAGAATATTTATTTTGTCTTTCCAATACGATTGAGCCATAATGAGCAAATTTTATTCCAAGTTTATACTTAGCATCAGATGTCTTATAAACAAATCCTTTCTTCTCCAAAGTATAAAGCATTCTAAAAATACTTGCTTTTCCCATATTTAACTCTTTGCTGATTTCCGCAAGACTCATTTCTTCACCCTTACTTAGTAAATCCACTACTTCTAATGTATTATAAACTGAACTTAAAAGATATTTATCGTTATCCATTGTTAATCACCCTTTTCTGCATATGTAATATTCTATAAAATTTTAAAACTCTTCTCATTATCTCTCAACAACAATGCCTAAATATGATATTAACATAATGCGGACAATGGTGCAATATAGATAACTGTATTAATATGGTAAGTGCTTTTTTCAAGATAAGAAATTGAAATAGGCCTGTTGTATAATGTAAAATTATACCACATATTAATCTTTTATTTGTAAATCAATATATGGTGTTGTAAATTACGTAATACAATGGCCTAATCTTAATTTTTTTATTTTTTTAATATTCTATTATGATATATAACTTGCAAGTGCTACTGAAAACACTTTATTTTTTACTGAATCAGCTCTTGATGTCATAATAACAGGTGCTCCTGCTCCTATTACCGCTGCAGCTACATCTTTATGTGCATAATAAGTAAGTGCTTTTGTTAATACATTTCCTACTTGTAAATTAGGTGCTACTAAGATATCAGCTTGTCCTGCTACTACACCTTCTATACCTTTATGCTTTGCTGACTCTATGGATATTGCATTATCTAGCGCTAAAGGTCCATCTATTATAGCATTTTTTATCTGACCTCTATCTCCCATTTTGCTTAATATAGCCGCTTCCAAAGTATCATTTATTGCTGGATTTACTACCTCAAGAGCTGAAATCAATGCAACTTTTGGCTTATCATACCCTAATTTTAATGCTAAAGCTACAGCATTTTCTATAATCTGCTTTTTTTCATCTAAAGAAGGTTGTATAGCCATTGCACAGTCTGTAAGTAACTGAAGTCCTTCTCCAGATTCTTTGTCAAAGACAGATATTTGACTTACTAATTTTCCTCTATTTAATCCCTTTTCTTTGTTTAAAACTGCCTTTAAAAAAGTACCTGTATGAAGCAAACCCTTCATTATTGCTCCTGCTTCACCCTTTACCACAAGTTCAACTGCCTTTTCTGCTGCTTTCTTATGATCAGGTTCATGTATTATTTCGCACAAAAGCTTCTTATTATTATCTGCTGCTATTTTTTCTATTTTTTCTGCGTCGCCTACAAGAATAAACTCTGCTAATTCAAGCTTTTTAACCTCTTCAACCACTTCTAGTACATCTAAATCCTCTGCTGCTGCTACAACAATCTTTCTCTTTTCTCTACTTTTTACTTGCTCTATTAAGTCCTTTAAATCCTTTATCATTTCTTCACCTCTAATTAATGTTATAATTATAAAAGTAAGGAGTTATTGCATTTTTACAATACTCCTTATCTTATTAATATTTATCTGGGGAAAGTTATTTTTATGAGAAAACTTAATCTAAACCTAACAATCACTTGATATTAAACCATACTCTCTAATCTCTTAATATATTTTTCATAATGTTCTGTAGTATATTTTTGCAATTCTTCTCTTTGTTCTGCACTTAAACCTTTAAATCTTCCTTGAGGTTTAATATATTCTTCTACAGGCTTTAATTCTTTTGGCTTACTATTTATTGTTATCTTTCCATTTTCATATTCAAATAGAACCCAACATCCTGTTTGTACAGCTGCTCTCGCTAGCTCTATTGTTTTAGCAGGATTATATCTCCATCCTGTAGGACATGGTGTGTGTATATGCAATAAAGATGGACCATCTGTATCCTTTGCTTTCTGCACTTTTTTCTTTAAATCTGTTAAATTATGAATTGAAGCTGTTGCAGCATAAGGTATATCATGTGCAATTGCTATTTGCATTAAATCTTTTCTTCCAGTTGGTTTTCCTGCTGGTGTAGTTGTTGTACTTGCTAAAAATGGTGTTGAACTACTGCCTTGTATTCCTGTATTCATATAAGCTTCATTATCATAGCATATATAAAGTACTTTATCTCCTCTTTCTAGTACACCAGATAATGCTTGAAGTCCTATATCTACAGTTCCACCATCACCAGCAAAACCAACAACTGTTGTATGAGTATTTCCCATTGCATTTAACGCTGCTCTTACTCCTGCTGCACCTGCTGCAGTATTTTCGAGGTTTCCTTGATATCCTGGAATTTTTATTGCTGTTTCATTTCCATAACCTGAAAATAATGCTGAACATCCTGGTGGTATTATAATTATTGTATCTTCGCCTAATACATCTAAAACATTTCTTATAATTAATTCCATTCCACAACCTGCACAAGCACTTACTCCATGTGGTATTAATCCTTTTGAATTATGTTTAATTTCGTGCATTTTTTTCCACCTGCCTTATATCCATAGCATTTTCTTTTACATCTATCCACTGTGTATGATCTTTTCTCTTTCCTTTTTTTATTTCTAAAAGTTCATTGAATATTTTTTCTATATTATCTGCTGTAACGTCTCTTCCTCCAAGTCCTCCTACATAATGTCTTATATCACAATCTACTGCTTTCATAGCTGCACAAGTTTCACTCCAAACCGGGCCACCTTGTCCACCTAATCCAGCACTTCTATCAAATACTCCGATTACTTCTTTTCCTTTTAAAACTTCTTTTAAATACTTTACTGGGAATGGTCTAAATACTACAACTTTTACCAAACCTACTTTTTTACCTTGTTCCCTTAATTTGTTAACTACATATTTTGCAGTACCACACATTGAACCTAAGGCTACTAAAACTACATCTGCATCTTCTGTTCTATATCCTTCTACAATACTTAACTTTCTTCCAAACTTTTCTTCAAATTCTTTTTGTACCTTTTCTATAACTTCAAAGGAGTTGTCCATAGCTACTTTTTGTTGATATCTCATTTCTGTATAATCATCAGATCCTGTTAAGTTACATATAAACATAGGATCTGATGTATCTAAGTATGTATTTTTAGGCACATACGGTCCTACAAATTCATCTACTTCTTCTTGACTTGGTACATCTATTTTCTGCATTGAGTGTGAAAGGAAGAAACCATCTAAACATACCATTGCTGGTGTTAATACTTTTTCATCCTCTGCAACTCTATATGCCATAAGCATAATGTCATATACTTCTTGTACATTTTGACAATAGAATTGTAGCCATCCCATGTCTCTTTCTGCCATTGCATCTCCATGTTCACACCACAATGTCCATGGTGCTGCAAGTCCTCTATTTACAACTGGCATTACAATTGGAGCTCTTACTCCTGATGTCATTCCTACTACTTCATGCATTAAAGCTAATCCTTGTGATGCTGTAGCAGTTGCTGTTCTCACTCCTGTTAGCTGGGCTGTTGTTGCAACTGATAAAGCTGTATGTTCTGATTCAACACGAACATATTCTGCTTTCAATTCCCCTGATGCTACTATTTCTGATAGCTTTTCTGCTATTGTGCTTTGAGGTGTTATTGGATATGCTGATACTACTTTGACTTTTGCCATCTTTATAGCTTCAACTGCTGCTCCATTTCCATCTAGCATTTTATAAGCCATTAACCTTCACTCCTTTCCGGTACCATACTAATGCATTTCTTAGGACATTCATTTGCACAAATTCCACAGCCTTTGCAATAGTTAAAATCGATTTCAATGCACTCGACTTTATCTTTTATTACATCAATTACATTTGCTGGACAATACTTTTCACAAGTTCCACATTTAACACAGGCTTCAAAGTCAACTTTTGGTCTTTCTAATCTCCAGCTTCCTGTGTTTGCAGCGGCATATACATTAGCTACTGGTCCATATACACTACATTTTTTTGATTTGTTCGTAAGAGTCTCTTGCTGCTTTTGCATTTTTATCACCCGCCTTTTTACCAAATGTTATTCTAATAGCATCTTCAATTGATTCAATTTTAGCTAAACCTGTTGCTGCCAATGCGCCAAGCATTGAAGCGTTTGGAATTGCCATACCTATGTTTTCTACTGCTACTCTAGTTCCATCTACATAATATACTTCTTTAAAGTTATATTTCTTGTAACGTTCTAAAACGTTTTCGTCTTCAGTATTTAATACTAAAACACTATTTTCGTGTATTCCTTCTGAAATGTCTATGCCTTTATCTATAATTGAACTATCTGCCACTAATACGATATCAGGATCATAAACAAATGAATTTAATAATACTGGCTCATCATCTACAATAATGCTGGTATTAACAGGCGCACCTCTTCTTTCATGTCCATATGCTGGTACTGTAATAGCATATTTTCCTTCGTTCAAGGATACTGCTTCTGACAGCATTTTTGCTGCTGTTACTATACCTTGTCCTCCTAGTCCGTAAAATTTTAATTTAATCATTTTATTCTTCCTTCCTTTCATCTTTGTGATTAAAGTAAAAGATATACTTGGTTAAAGTATTCATTTTGATTGCATACTCGTTTCTTTATAGTATACAACGTTTCTTTATATATAATTATAGACTTTTCTAATTCTTTTGTAAATAGATTTTTAAAATTTTTCTTTATAATACTTATTGTGTGATATAGAGAAACGTATCCTAATTTATTCTACTCCACGTTTTATAACTTTACCTTTTTTTATATATAAATTTGATTACGCCTGTTGTTGACTTTCTTTAGCTATATTAGACATATTTGACTCCTTTTTAGTGAGCAAAATTGATATACATCCAATAATAGCTGGAACTATGAATGGTTCGAAAACTGTTGTCATAGAAAAATTCGCCTGAATTAATACACAAATAATTATTGATGCTGTTGCACTCCCCAAACGAGAAATAGCTAATCCCCATACCACTGCCGTTCCACGAATAGATATAGTATAAAACTCTGGTGCTACTGCGAGAGTCAAATTCTGAACCGAACTTACTGCGGCTCCAGCTAAGAACAACATTTGATACCCAAAACTTTGTTTATAGTATTGAAAATAAAAATAGGATTTAGTACTAAAATTAATTTTATTTTCAGTACTAAATCCCTCATTATCATCAAAATTTTTTGATACAAATCTCTTCCTCTAATCTTCTATAAATAGCATCTTGCAAGTTTTCACTATATCGAGGGTGACTGCAACAAGTATTAGTCCACAATCCTCCAGAATGATATTTTGTTTTATGCCTTTTTTGTATCAATAATTCATTATTAGAATTAAAGACAAATATTGAAAAAGCTCTATGTAATACGCCCTTATAATGTGCTTCCATTTTTTTAATAGACCCTATTTCTTTATTATACTTGTCAACTGCTATAATATATTCTTCCATATTAACTTCTCCCTAGGATTAGATTTTAATTTTATTTATATCTTCTTTAATTGTCCAATTAATTCATATAAGGCAATTAAACATAGGTCTACACCCATACATATTCTAAACTTTTGCTGCTATTTCCTCAAGTACAGAAGCTGTTGAATTAATCTTCTCTAAAGCCGCTGCTATTTCCTGAAGAGTGGCTGCTTGTTCTTGGGTCATTTCACTGGATTTACCAATATCAACAGAAAAACCATCAAATACCTCCTTTATTAGTTCAAGAATTCCTTTAGTTTTTCCAATAGACTCAGTGCTTAAGTTGGATAACTTTCTTATTTCTTCAGCTACTATTTTAAACCCTCTTCCAGCATCTCCAGCCCTTGCTGCTTCAATTGCTGCATTTAAACCAAGAATATTTGTTTTACTGCTTATGTTATTTAATACTTGAAGAATTTCTTTCGTCCTTTTTATTTCTTCAGTATATTCTTGTGTATCAATAAGCATTTTCCCATTAATTTCTGCTATATTTTGAGCAATATTGGCGATATCCGTAACTGCTGCTGTTATCTGTTGAAGGGCTGTAGATAAATTTAGAGATAAATTATGCATTTGCTCTTGTTTTTCCAAACTATTCCCTACTGTTATTACCCCTGATACCTTTCCTTGATTATCTTTAATAGGAACTGCCACAGCTTTAAAGGCAAATCCATTTCTTTCCTTTGGAACTACATCTGATTGAATTTTTCCTGTTTGTATAGCTTTATAAATAATGCCCTCAGTTTTAATTGGATCTCCAGGCTTTACTTGGACTTTCATATTTTCACTTTGAACATAATTTAAAAATTTTTCCCTGTTGGTCACCGCAAAATTCGAATTTGGTTCAAAAAAGTGTTTTAAATATGGTATCAATTTGTTAAATGCTTCTAATATCGAATCAGGTTCCATATTTTCTTGCATTTCTATAACACTCCCTTCTATATAGTCAGAATACAGGGCTTCACAAAGCTGTTAACTTTGAACTTTATTTTAGAAATTATTAAAATAAAAACCACCTTAACATCTGCGACAGTTAACTGCAACAACTATTAAAGTAGTCAGATTTTGATCCTATGGTTAACCATCCCATCTCTTTGCTTTATTATATATAATTCCAAATTGATCAAGTATTTTCATTACATGATGATTTATTATATCCTCTACACTTTGAGGACTATTATAAAAAGCTGCCATTGGTGGAACCATTCTTACTCCGATTCTTGATAATTTAAGCATGTTTTCTAGATGTATCGGACTTAATGGAGTTTCCCTTGGACTCAATATTAATTTTCTTCCTTCTTTTATCATTACACCAGCAGTTCTTGAAATCAAATTATCATCATAACCATTGGCAATTGAACTAAGTGTTTTCATACTACAAGGCAGAATTACCATTCCATCTGTGATAAATGACCCACTAGAAGTTTTTGCACCTAAATTCTTATGATCATATATGTAAGTTGCTAAACTCTCTAAATAATCTAAGGAGTAATCTGTTTCTATTTCTAGATTCTTTTTTGCCCATTCACTCATAATTAAATGAGTGTTTATATTTTTATTCTCTTTTAAAACCTCCAGCAGTCTTACTGCATAGATGGTTCCAGTTGCACCTGTCACTCCAACTACAATTTCCATTATTTCATCTCCTAAAACCAATTATTGAAAAAGACCTATTGCATAAATCTTTTTTATTTTTCAAATATGCAATAGATCTTTTTCTATGTTACTTATTTTTTCTTTTTTAGCTGCAAACACAGTTCTTCTGCCATTTGACAAGATAAACTAGCAACATCTGATATTTCTTCTTTTGTAATATTATCTAAATGTATACCACAACATATTGCAAAATTCCCTGAATATCTTTTCTTTAATATTTCTCCTAGCATTTCTGTAATTACATATTCCTTATGTGTTCCAATTGGAAATGTTTCAGTTGAATAATCTTGTGTACCTATTGTTACAGAACCAAGGTGTGCTTTCCCTCCAGTTAATATTACACATATATCTTTTCCCATCTCAAATGCTACAAGTTGTATTTCTATTCTATTTAACTTTTTATTTATTTGTATCATTAATTATAGCTCTAGTCTTTTTTCTTAATTAATTCAGGAATTGGTGGTATTTTATCAAGAGAAGAAATTTTACTACTATCTATTTTAAATCTTTTATCGTATTTCTCTGGATCTTTTATATCATCGCTTTCAGTTGATCTCCATGAAAAGCAGCAGGTTTCACATATATACACTTCCCACGCATCATCAACAGGAGCTTTTGTCAATAAATCTACATTTTTAGAATCGCATCTTGGGCAAATCATTACTTATCTCCCTCTTTTCTCATTGTATTTCTTAGATAATTCATCCAATAATCCACTTTGTCTGGAACATCTAGTAGCTCTGTATCTCTAGCTTTGTCTGGTGCAACTGGAGTTGTAGCATCTATAATAAGTTTTGTGTGCATTCCAGCTGGTTCTGAAGAAGGGTCTAATGGCATGCCTGGTGCATTTGGAATAAGAACTACATCCTTATCCGGTCTTACCCTTGTAGTTAAAGCCCACATAACTTGTTCTAAATTAAATGGATCTACAAATTCATCAACTACAATAACTATTTTAGAATAAGGCATTCCATGAGGAGTGGATAGTAGTCTCATTGCTACTGACTTACCATATCCTCCAAATCTTGATTTAGTTGAGATAATAACACCTATTCCATGAGTATACATAGCATTTACAGCAACTACTTCTGGAAAATCTCTTTTTAGTTGTCTAAATAAAGGAAGACTTGTGTTTAAAGCCATTAAATAGTCTATTTCTGTCCAAGGCATACCTAGATATAAATTTTCAAAAATAGGATTTATTCTGTGAGTAATTGTATGTATTTTTACTTCTGGTTGAAGTCTAGCTCCTGAATAACTTCCTGGGAATTCTCCAAAAGGACCTTCTATTCTTCTTTCTCTTGGCATTATATAACCTTCAAGAATAACCTCACTTCTAGCTGGAATATCTAAGTTTCCCTGTTCGCTTTTTGTAAGTTCTATAGGCTCACCTTTCAAGGCTCCTGCAAAATCGTATTCTGATTGAACATATTCAATTGGTGTACTTGACATAAAATTAAGTACTGGATCATTACCAAGACATATTGCTATTGGCAATGGTTCATTTCTTTCTTCTGCTTTTCTCAAATGAACTGCTATGTCATGAAAAGGTAGTGGTTGAATTCCAACTAAATCTTTTCCCTTTACCTGTATTCTATAAGTACCAGCATTTTGTTTTTCAAAATTATCTGGATCTTCTGGATCTTTACTTACTATTAAAGCTTTAGATATGTAAAAACCTCCATCATACTTATTAACTCTAAAAAGAGGAAGTACATCAAATAAATTAATATCAGTGGTAATCTTAACTTCTTTAACTGGTGCATTCTCTACCCATACAGGTTTAATTGGATAATCTGACCACTTTTTATCTAATTCAAAAAATTGGTCCTTAACTGGAGTATCTTTTGGTAACCCTAGCATCAATGCATGGTTTTGCCACGAGCCATGTACGTTTAATGCCACACTATTCTTATAACCTTTTACCTTTTCTACAATAACCGCTGGACCGTTTTCCATATCTGGAGCAGATCTTCCTATTGCACTTAAATCTGGTTCAGGCATAACTTCATCTTTAACTCTTATTAATTGATTTTCTTTTTCTAACACTTCTAGAAACTCTCTTAAATCTCTGTAAGACACTTATATCTCTCCTTCTTCTACATATCGTTCATCATTGTTGAACATTGTTCATCATCGTGGTTAATATTTTATATTCTATTATTTAAAAAACAGTTTGTCAATATCTGAATCATGTTTTGAATTATTATTTTCTATATCATGAAAATCCTTAAATACAATCCTCTGTTAGTTCTCTTATAGTTTCCTCTCCACGAAGAGACTCAAAGGCACCTCTGGCAAGGGATTCCATTTCATTTTCTCCTGGGAACACTACAATTGGAGCGATAAAATTACATCTCTCCTTTATTTTCTGCACAACATACTTAGAATTTGCAATACCTCCGGTAAGCAGAATGGCTTTAACATCACCACAAAGTACTGTAGTCATGGCACCTATCTCCTTACATACTTGATAGATCATTGCATCAAGACACAAAGCAGCTTTTTCATCTGTTTCCGCCATCTTTTCTACGGTTCTAACATCGCTGGTACCAAGGTAGGCTACAAGTCCGCCCTCTCCATTGAGCATTTTTTTCACTTCATCATAAGTGTATTTACCTGAGTAGCAGAGCTTTGCTAATGCTCCCACTGGAAGTGCTCCTGTACGATTTGTAGAAAAAGTTCCATCTCCATCTAAGGCATTATCACCATCAACCATCAGGCCATTTTTATGAGCAGCTACTGAAATTCCACCTCCAAGATGGACTACAATTAAGTTAAGTTCATTATATTTAAGTCCATTTTCACGAGCATATCTTTTTGCTGTAGCTTTATGACTTAAAGCATGGAAGCTACTCTTACGAGGCATAAGTGGATGTCCAGATAATCTTGCTATAGGATCAAATTCATCAGTAATAGGAGGATCCACTACTAAAGGAATAGCTTTACTTTCCTTACACATTTCATAGGCTATTTTACTTCCCAAATCACAAGCATGGCGACCATACATTCCACTTGCCTGTTGAAGAAGCATTTCACTGTTAACTTTATATACTCCACCTTCTAAAGACTTTGTATGTCCACCACGGCTAACAATAGCATCTAATGAAGTTTTATCAATTCCATTCTCCTTAAGAAACTTTTCTACAATTTCTTTACGATATTTGTGCTGATCCATTATATCAGAAAATTTTACAATATCCTCTGTAGGATGGTCTTCTGTTACACGATTTATACAAACATCATCCTCATAATATGCCATTTTTGTTGATGTTGAACCTAAATTTATTGCTAATATTTTATACAATTATATCACCTCTTAGTTTATATTTTTTGTAACATATAATATAGCGCTGCTTATATAAGCTATTATATTTTGAAGCAATAACTGCAGTCATACAGTTATTGCTTGTTAATACAATTTTATGTAGTCTAAAAATACTAATTACTGTACTCTTATGCTTTAAAGGTTTTCATCTAGCACTTCATCAATTATCACTCATTATCAATACGAAACGTTTTCAACATAATAACACTTACCCTAAAAAACCTTATCTTCATGGCTACATGTCCTAGTATTTCTATGAATTAATATGATATAACTCATCAATAATATTTATTCAGCAGCTTCACTCTTGGACAAGCTTGATTTTGTATTAGTTCCTGCAGTTTTTTCTGGCAGTGTCATTGTTACCAAAAATCCTATTACCATAAATCCTGCTAAAGTATAAATACCTACTCCTGAGTTAAATAAGGTAGTTAAGAATCCTACTAAATATGGTCCTAAAAATCCACCTAAATTTCCTAATCCATTTATGACCCCACGAGAACTTGCTGCCATATCACTTTCAAATAATAATGGTGGCATTGTCCAAAATGTACTTGATGGAGCTTGAAAGAATACACCACAACCTATAAGAAATGCAAATGATACCCAAACATTATTCTTAAATACTACTGATAGCATTAAACATATTCCAAATGCTATCAAAGGTATAGCTGTGTAAAGCCTTCTATTCATGGTTCTATCTGAAAGTTGTGCAAAAACATATAATCCCAAAATTGTACCTACATATGGAATAGCTGACAGTAACCCTACACCAGTCATTCCTGAATGAGTTAGTGTTTTTAAGAGCGTTGGTAACCAAAGTGCAAATCCATAAGTTCCAATACAAAAACACATATAAATTATAATTAGCTTCCACATATTTACGTTTGTTAAAAGCTTGCCAAGGGATACTTTTCCTACTTCTTTTCCTTTTAACGATTCTTGTTCTTCATGTAGTTTAGACTCAATGTAATCCTTTTCTTCTTTGCTAATCCATTTGGCATCGCTAGGACGATCACTAATAAGTGGGAACCAAATAAATAATAATATTATTGCTATTGCTCCTTCTATTATAAATACATTTCTCCAACCATATGTTGATACAATGAAACCTGACAATGGTCCAGTAATTATTGAAGCAATTGGAACATTCATAATAAAAAATGCATTTGCTCTACCACGCTCTTCATTTGGAAACCAGTGACTTAGAATTGTTAGTATTGCTGGCCAAACGCCTCCTTCTGCAACACCTAGCAGGAAACGGATAATAAGTAGTTGCGTCATATTTTGTACCAAACCTGAAAGAACTGCAAGTGCTCCCCATGCAACAATTGTTGCCGCTATAAATTTTTTAGCACTCCCTCGTTCTGCCATTCGAGCCCCTGGAACTTGAAGCGTCAAATATCCAATAAAGAAAATTCCTGCCGCAAGACCAGATGCAGTAGCAGTCATGCCTAGAGCTTTATCCATTCCTCCTGCTATAGCAAACCCTATGTTCGTACGATCCATAAATGCAACTATGTACACTAGCATTGCCGGTGGAATTATATGCAGCCACCTACCTTTTGGAATCCCATTACTTAAATTTTCGTTCATAATTATCCCCCCTTGTTTCTTTATATTAAACAACGTTTCTTATATTAATTATAAACTTATCAGATTATTTTGTAAATAGATTTTCGAAAAAATATTTCTTTATGTTAATTATTGTTTATTATAAAGAAACATTTCTTTAACATAAAATAGACTTATACGCAGTTATATGTTTCCAAAGCTGAAGTCACATATAAAAACTTTTTACTCAATCTTATCAAAATATTTTAGAAAATCTTAGAATAACTTATACGTCTGGGGTACGAGTTTATAAATAATTCTTAGATTTTGTTGAGATTTAGATTGACTAATAGCTTTTATTGCGCCAAGTCTTGAAAACATATATCACAATATAAGTCTACTTTTGGACGTGCTTATCTCTATAGAAAACTAAACTTCCACAAGTTTAAGCAAATATGAATCATAGTAAAATATAAAATTATTCTAATACTTGACTAAAATATCTTTGTTGAATAAGTTTGATCAAAGAATACATAACTCGGGTTACTGGTACATCCATTCCTACTGACTCTGCTTGTTTAACTACAGCACCATTGATAAAATTTACCTCTGTTTGTCTCTTGGCAAGCATATCTTGCATCATTGAAGGCATGTGACTTTCATGTTCAGCAAAAGCCATTTCAAGGTTTTTAATTACAGCTTCTAATTTAGCATCAATTCCAGATTTATTAGCCACCGAAATAACTTCTGTAGCAATTTCAAAAGCAAGAGAATGTCCCTCCTTAGTTGAAGACATATCTCCTATTCGCAGCCTTGTAACTGCTGTTAATGTATTCAACGCAGCATTAAAAGCTACCTTCTCCCAAATATGAACAAACACATCTGCAGAAATTTCACAATTAAGACCAGCTTTATTGAATTCTTTTTCAACAGTTCTTAAAAACGGATGATCTTGTCCATTTGCGCTCATAGCTACTACTATACCATTTCCCATAGAACTTACTCTTCCTGGACCCACAAGGTCACTTGGAAAATTAGTCATACCTACAATAATTCGTTCTTTTGGAACATATTTTTCAATTAACTCTACATTTCCAAGTCCATTCTGCAATGTCATTACATATGTATTATCTCCTATGAAATGTTTAGCTGACTCCATGGCATCTGCTGAATAAATAGTTTTTGTAAATATAATCACAAGATCTGGAATTTCATTTACGCTTTTTGCATATTTCGCTTCAACTTTTATGTATCTAGAGCCAGTTGCCGTTGTGAGCAGAAGTCCATCTCTATTAATAGCCTCAATATGCGCTTTAGAAACATCAACAAGTGTGATATCGTTACCATTTTCGCTAAGCAAGCCTCCAAATAAACTCCCCATAGCACCTGCTCCTATTACTGCAATTTTCATTATTTATTCCTCCTTCAAATTTTATTTCTTTATATTAAACATCATTTCTTTATAAGATAAATATACTCTTTTTTTTCACTTCTGTCTACCAGAAAATAATATTTTTTAGAACTATGTTTATAACTCTTAATAACGATGCCCTACAAAACTTTAAGATAAGTATATAATTTTGCCAAAATAAAAATTACTACATTTTTTTCTGTAGTAATTTAAATTATATATGTGTATTATTTTTTTAAAATTAATTTTCACTCTCTACATATAACCTAGTTTTGCTGACACTTCTTTAGATATTTTTAATAATTCTTGGACAATTTCATCTCTTACATTACCATCAATCCTTGCTGATGGCCCAGCTATGCTTAAGCAAGCAATAAGTTCGCCTTTATAATTGTATATTGGCGCAGCTATACTAGTGAGCCCAATTTCCCCTTCTTCAACAGCAATGCTATAACCCTTTTCCTTAATTAAATTTATTTCTCTACGAATTATATCTACATCAGTAATTGTGGCCTCTGTTCGTTTAAATAAATCTATATTCTTTAAAGTTGTTTCTAGTTTTTCCTCTGACATTCCTGATAAAATTAATTTTCCTGAAGCAGTGCAATGCAATGGCAGCGTCTTTCCTACTTGAGAATTCATGCCTATAGCATTGAAGCCTTCAATTTTCTCGATGCAAATACCTGCATTATTATAAGATATTGACAAATGTACACTTTCATTAAATTTATTTCTTAATGTTTCCATATAAGGTTTAGCTATTTCAACCATATTTAGGTGATGTTCAAAGACCTTTCCAAGTATAAATAGCTTTGCTCCAAGACTAAACTTTCCATTTTCATTGTTTTGCTCAATATATCCCATGTCTAGTAATGTATATATTAGATTAGAAGTTGTACTCTTTGGCATTTCTAACATTTTTGATATTTCCGTTAACTTTAGTTCTTTAACCTCACGAGAAAAGCATTCTAGTATTTTTAGCGATTTTACTACAGAGTTTATGTTTTTTCTTTCAGAAACCATAATAATTACCTTTCATCTTCATAATTTTCATATAAAATGGTACCATACAGTAACTTATTTTTCAATGTAGTAGTTAATTAGAATATTCAAAAACCCTATGCCAGTGGCCATAGGGTTTTTAAATAAATTACTCATCTGATTCACTATATCGCTGTAATCTATTTATATGGACAGCTAAATAAGTCAATTCATCCTTTGGAATTACTTCATTATACACCTTTTTTAAATACTCGCTTATTTTAAAGGCAGTTTTCATAGACTCTGGATATAAAGTTTCTATCTGGTAAAACATTTGATCGTTTTCATCCTTTAGCATTTTATTCTTAAAAAATCTTTCAGCAAAAAACTTTACATGTGTAATAAAACGTTGATAGTGAACTCCTTTTTCCTCCAAGTTTGTACCAATAGAGTATCTTACTAAATTGACAATTTCACCAATTAGTTTTGCATATCTAATACCATCACTGGAATCGTTAACTTCCGATTGAGCGTTTATTATATGAAAAGCAATATTAGCTGCCTCTTCGTCTGGAAGTGTAACATCTGCTGATTTATTTAAAAGCTCCAATGTATACATGCCAATTTTAAATTCAATTGGATAGTAATTTTTTATTTCCCAGTATACACGATTAGTTATATTAATATTTTTTTTAGCTCTCTCTACGGCAAAATGCAAATGATCCGTTAAAGTGAAATAGATGTTTACATTAAGTTTGCAATCTAATTCTCTTTCAGCCTGTGCAATAATTTTTTGAGTTATTTCAAGATATATAGGGGGAATTGATTCCAATAACTCTAAGTATTCTTTTATTTGATTATTTTCAATAGGCCTGAAAATTTGGTCCACGGCTTTTTTCTCAACAATGTCTCCAATCTTTCTATTATATCCAATACCTTTTCCAAAGCAGACAAACTCTTTCCCCTGCTCATCCATAGCTAAAATAACACTGGAATTAAGAACCTTTTTTATCTTCATACGATTTCCCCCTTATCTATCTATTCCAAAACTTCTCCATTCGTAGAAATAACATTTTTATACCAAAAGAATGAATCTTTCTTTAGTCGCTTTAAAGTACCATTTCCATCATCATCTTGATCAACATAGATAAAACCATATCTCTTACTCATTTGTGATGTAGAAACACTAATACAATCAATAGGGGCCCAGCTAGTATAACCTAATAAGTCAACTCCCATGTCTACAGCTCTCTTCATTTCAAGAATATGCTGTTTAAAATACTCTATTCTGTAATAATCATGAATAGTTCCATCCTCACAAACAACGTCTTTTGCTCCCATTCCATTTTCTACAATCATTAATGGAATAGAGTATCTATCGTATAATTCAATTAAAGATATACGAAGACCAATAGGGTCTATCTGCCAACCCCATTCTGTAGAAGGTAGATAAGGGTTTTTTACTCCCATTATAGTGTTTCCTGCAGATTTTTCCTTAGTTATATCTGCAGATTCTGTTCTCGACATATAGTAGCTAAAAGCAAGGTAATCTGAAGTATTTTCTTTCAAAATAACTTCGTCATTATCTTCCATATTAATCACTACTCCTAAATTTTTCAAGTAGTTTTTATATAGTTTAGGATATTCACCAAAAATTTGAATATCTGCATGTGCATAGTTACCAAGGTTGCTATTCAATGAAAGAAGTACATCCTCAGGATTGCAAGTATTAGGATATGTAGTTAGCTTTGTTAACATACAGCCCATCTTGCTATCTTTGATTATTTCACGACATTTTTTTGTAGCTAAGGCTGCTGCTACATATTGGTGATGTAGTGCCTGATAGACGGCATCCTTTAACTTTCCTTCAGAGCATTGATCTGGTATAATTCCAGCTGTAATAAACGGATGTCTGCCTACGCTGTCAATTTCATTAAATGTTAACCAATACTTAGCATACTTCCCAAAGGACTTAAAGCATACAGTTGAAAATCTAACAAAATAGTCTATTAACTTCCTATCAACCCAGCCATTATATTTAAGACTCAAATTTAATGGCATTTCATAATGAGAAAGGGTTACTATTGGCTCAATATTATATTTTTTAAGCTCTTTAAAAATGTTATCATAATACTTGATTCCATCATAATTAGGCTCATTTTCCTCTCCTGTAGGAAAAATTCTTGTCCAAGCAATAGATATTCTAAGAGCCTTAAATCCCATTTCAGCAAATAATGCAATATCCTCTTTATAATAATTATAGAAATCAATACCTCTTCGTTTTGGATAAAAGTTTGTGCTAGTATCCTCTACCGCTTCTCTTACAATTTGGGAAGTTATCTTATTATGGCCAGCATAATCTTCTACATTTAAATTTGGCTTGTAAATAGCTACATCTGCTACTGATATACCCTTTCCATCAACATTCCAGGCTCCTTCAACCTGATTGGCTGATACAGCTCCCCCCCATAAAAAATCTTTTTTAAAAGACATTTTAAATATCAACTCCTATCTAATTTATCTCAAATACATAATCTTTCTTGCTTACTTTTTGGTTATCTATAACGTCTATCTTGGCATCTGGACGATTTGTAATAATTATCATTGAAGTTGGATCAAATCCTTCATTAATAATATTATCTAACTCAAAAGTCATTAATAAGTCGCCTTTTTTTACTTCTTTTCCTACTGAAACTTTTGGATCAAAGTATTTACCTTTTAAATTTACTGTATCTATTCCTATGTGAAACATAATTTCAGAACCGTTCTTAGATTTCATAGCTAAGCAGTGCTTTGTTTCATAAACTAATTCAATTACACCATCTGCTGGTGCATATAATTCACCTTTAGAAGGAATTATAGCTATACCATCACCCATTACTTTGCTAGAGAACACTTGGTCCTTTACTTCAGTTAAACTAATAAGTTGTCCTTCTAATGGTGCATTGAATCGTTCTTTAACTTCTTTATCTTCTTCCACTTGCCTTAAAGATGCCTCTCTCCACAAAATCATTACTGCTATAAATGATACTATAAATGAAATTATCAATCCCACTATTGCATTTATAATATTCTTAGGAATGGTCTGTGAAATAAACATAGATAAACTAGCTATTCCTGGTCCTACAGCCACATATGCTTCGACTGCTTTTATTCCTAAATATGCTCCTCCTGAAAAAGCACCAATCATTACTCCATAGAGTACACGTTTGTGTAAGATTGTAACACCATATAATGCTGGTTCTGTAATACCAAACATTGCGGAAATACCTGCTGAAGTTGCAGTAGTTTTAAGTGTTTTATCTTTTGTACGGATAGCTACTGCAAAACATGCTCCACCTTCAGATATATTGTGTGCTAATGACGCAGCATTGTAAATTAATTCTTTTCCTGTTTGACCTAGTGCAGTAATTACATAAGGTATCATTGCCTTATGCATACCTGTAGTTACCATAAATGGAAGCACTGAAGCTAAAAGCGCTACTGCTACCCAACCAAATTTAGCAAAAATAAACATAACTACTTTAGCAAAATATTGTCCAAAGTTAAAGCCTAAAGGTCCTAGTATTAGTAATGTTGTTGGAACAACTATCAGCAAGCACATCATCGGAACAAAAAAACTACGAATTACTTTAGGACTAATTTTATTAAAGAATTTTTCTAACTGAGAATAAAGTAGTATACATAATATTGCTGGAAACACCTGATAAGCGTAATTTATATTTTGTACATGTATATTAAAGAATACTGCTCCTGTTTTACTACCTAGCATAGCAGCTAGATTAGGTGTTAGTAATGCTCCTACAGCTGCTACAGAAACTAAAGGATTAACTTTCATTTTGTTAGCTACAGTAATTGCAACCAAAATAGGTAGGAAATACAAAGGAGCATCCCCTGCAAAATTTAATATTTTATAAACATCTGTATTATTTTTTAGAATACCAAGTAAGTTTAATAACATTAGAACTGATTTTAAAACACCACCTCCAGCAATTGCAGGAATTAACGGTTGAAATACACTAATAAGAAAATCTAAAAGGACTACACTAACTTTTTTCTCACTCTTATTTTCTTCTTTATTGTTTCCTTTATTAGAAATAAGCTTTTTCATTTCATCGTAAACTTCTACAACAGAATTTCCAATTATTACTTGACATTGAGCAGTTTGATTCACACCCAATACTCCTGGAATGTTTTGGAGTTCTTTAATCTTTACTTTTTTATCATCAACAAGTGTCATTCTTAATCTTGTAGAACAGTGTTCTAAATGCTGAACATTTTCATCTCCGCCTACTGCTTTTAATATTTTTACTGCTAATTCTTTATAGTTCATTTACTTTCTCCTCCCATTAATTTAGTTGTCACAGTATTTTTCAATTCGGCCGTAATTAAAAAAAGACCCAGATAGACTAAGTTATATTAGTCTATCTAGGTCCTGCCTGCATTACCAGTCACATGCCTGATATTTAAATCTATTATAATATAAGTTCATTATACTCGAATTATGTGAAAACGTCAACATATTTTATTTCTCCACTTCTATTGACATATCTTGATTCACATCTTAACAACTTAATACATAATTTTTGAATAACTCTACTAAATTGGATTCAAATCGGCCTTTCTTGGTTATTAAACAAACTTCCCACACAAAAGAACGGTCTTTAAAAGGAATTGGATATACATTTGGATATTTAATATCGTTAGCAATAAAGTCTATACTAACTCCTGTCCCTTCATTAAGATGGCTTAATTTGTGTACAGTAATAACTTCTGAAGTAGTAAAAAATATATTTGGTTCAAACCCAGACTCTCTGCATTTATTAATGAAATTATGATGAAAATGAAATTTTTCGTTAAGAATAATTAATTTTTCGTTTTTTAGATCCCTAAAATCCACCGATTTCTTTTTCGACAACGGATTTTTCTCATTTACTAGAATGCAAGGCCATTGTTTTTTAACAATAGTAGAATAAAAATTTTTTTCATTAACAGGTCCAATAGAAAGAGCTAGGTCTACATTTTCATTCATAACAACTTCTTCACAAATTGAATCAGGATAGGTTTTTATAATTAATTCAACATTAGGGTAGGTTTCACGAAAACCTGAAATAACCTCTGGTGACAATGCATTAAAAACTCCAAAGGAAAAACATACTTTTAAAGTTCCTTCATTAGTATGGGACATTTTATTAAATTCTTCTATTATTGAATCAAACTCATAAACAATATGCTCAGATTTCTCTCTCAAATATTCTCCATATTTTGTTACTTTGATTCCCTTAGTTGTATTATGAAATAAAGGATATTGAATTTCTTCCTCTAAATTACTAATTGCCTTACTTAAACCTTGTTGAGTGATATAAATCTCTTTAGCAGCCTTTGAAAAACTTTTATGTTTACATACCTCTAAAAAATATTTTAATTGTTTGATTTCCAATTATTGTTCCCACCTTTTATACTTTTTTTACAGTTGCCTGTGAATCTCTTAATCAATAATTAAAAATTTAACATATTTCCATTGTAAAATATTTCTTATGTATATAAAAGTGCCAGATTCTACAAAAGTAATGAGGCCAGAGCGCAAAAATTTTAATATTTATTTGACATAAGGCAAAATAGTACGTTAAATTATTAGTATATGGGCTATATTCTAAATATAGGAATAGTTCTTAAAATTGGTATCAGTTCATATTAAAGGATGTGAATCTACTATGTTTGTTTTAAATGATAAAGTTAATATTCCATTATATATTCAGTTATATCAGCAATTTAGAGAAAAAATTTTAAGTGGAGATTTAAAGTCTGGCATTAAACTTCCATCTAGTCGAAAACTATCCAATGATTTAAATATAAGCAGAAATACAGTAGACCTAGCTTACAATCAACTATATTCAGAAGGATACATAATTAGCAGGCCTCGCAATGGATACTATGTAGAAAATTTAGATTTTTCCTCTATTAATATCACAAAAGAAATATCCAGCAAGAAACCTTCATCAGCTGATATTCATGATACCTTAATTCAATATGATTTTAAATACGGAAAACTAAATCCCTCTGAGCTTCCTATAGAACAATGGCGAAAACTTACGAATAAGTGTTTGAAAGACTTCACTGATGAGCTAACAATTTATAGTCCAACTTTTGGCGAACCTTCTTTAAGAGAAGAAATATTAAAATATCTTCAATATTACCGTGGTGTAAAGTGCTCACCAGAACAGATTTTTATTGGGTCTGGTGTACACTATAACTTAAGCATGATCTGTCAACTTATTAGGAATACTACAGGTACAGTTGCAATGGAGGAGCCAGGTCATCACATAACCCGTCTTACATTAGAGAATCACGGGTTTGATGTAAAACCTATTTCCCTAGATTTATCAGGCTTAAATGTTAAAGAGTTAAGTCTTACAAATGCTAAAGCTGTTTATGTTACTCCATCTCACCAATATCCTTTGGGTATTATAATGCCTATATCGAGGAGGCTTGAACTCATAGAATGGGCACTTAAAAATGATTCAGTAATTATTGAGGATGATTATAGCTGTCATCTTAGGTATAATACAAAACCAATACTATCACTCCAATCTCTTTGTAGTGATAGGGTTATATACATAGGAAGTTTTTCAAAATTTTTATTCCCTACACTCCGTTTATCCTATATGATTCTTCCTAAAGGATTGATAAATAAGTTTACTAAGATGTTTGATGGCTACCCATCCTCTGTTCCTTTTATTATTCAAAAAACCCTGGAGCTTTTTATGAAAGAAGGATATTGGGAAAGCTATCTTAGAAAAACAAACAGAATACAAAAGAAAAAACATGATACATTAGTTGAAAAGCTAAGAAAAGAATTTGGAGATAAGATTAATATTTATGGAATGAATGCAGGACTTCACCTTTTAGTACAAATAAAAGGCGCTATGCCAGAAAAGGAACTAATCGAAAGAGCATATACAGAAGGTGTAAAAGTATATCCTACTTCAAGGTATTGGAAATATCCTGAAAACCGTTTAAAAAATACTGTTGTTTTGGGCTTTGGTGGAATAGCATTAGATAAAATCGAGCCTGCTGTTAAACTCTTAAAGAAAGCATGGAGTAATAGCTGAAAATAGCCCATTACATCTCTATGTATAAGTCTATTTTCAGCGATGCTTTTATATGTAACTTAAAGCAGACGATTTTTAATTGGCTGCTTTACTCTTTTATTCTGTTATTTATATGCTTGTAAAATGTTTGCATATATGTCTTCTGCTAATCTAAGGCCTCCACTATACCCAATATAGCTTCTATCTAAAACTAATCTATGCATAACTGGTAAAGCTATGTTTAACCAAAATCCATTTAATTGATTTGCTATACCTATATCCCAGGAGCTTCCTAGAAATAACGGTTTATGACCATCATAATAATATTCTCTAAGCATTTGGGATATCTTGCCACCATCAATTTCAAAGATAACCTTGGCTGAAATGTTTTTAGATAGATGCTTGAATTCATTTATTATTAATTCTTGATATTCTTCTGGCGTATCTTCTGTAATATATTGATCCCCAGGTAAAATTCCTAGTTCATTTAATAAAAATTTACTAGTTTCATTTGCTCCTATAGGCATAACCGGATAGTGCAAATATGGAGTTCCATATTTACTTTCTAAAAGCTTTGCAGTTTTTAATCCTACCCAAGGAGATAAAACTAAATTAAACTCTTCACTAGGAATACTTTTCCATTCGCTTACTCCTTTAGATTCCGGACCGAAAAGTATGTTTACTTTTAAAACTTTTAACGTTTTAGTATACGGAAGTTCTGTATGCGCAGCGATATTTTCTACAAATTCTTTAGTGGCAAGAACATCTAAAATTTTCTTACCGTAGTTAATTAGGCCCTGATAAGCTTTCTACATTTACATAATCTATTGTGCCAACTTTATCTAGTACCAGATATACAGGTGGAAATGCTGCGCCTATCCATTTTAAGAATGGAAATAATTGAACCATAGGTTTTTGTACAGTTGAAACAATAATAATTAGATTTAAAAGTATTCATAATTAATTTACCCTTTCTAAATTATAGTTCATTTTCATTTACTGAAACAATACTATAACCCATTTGCAATAATTTAAATATAGCAATATCACTATAAGGTTTACTTATTAAAACGCTAACCAATTGGTCATTTTGTACTATATTCAATAAACCACTAAATTTTTTTACTATATTAACATCAAATTCTTCAGTTACTTTAAAACGTATTAACATATTTTTATAATCATTGTTTTTATTATGTATATTGTATATAAGCTTACCATCTTCAATTTTTACAACTTCATCTGCCAATTTATTTACCAAATTCATCTCGTGACATGCTAATACAATACAAATTTCTTCTGTTTTAAATTTTTGTATTATATCAATAAATTTTTTTTGGGATTCATTATCCTGTCCCGAAAGTGGTTCGTCTAACAGTAGAATATCAGGGTTAGTGAAAAAACGGGCACTAATGCCCGTAAAACCACTATTACCAATTAATTTTATCTTTTATTTCAACTTTATCTCCTAATTTTACATCTTTTAATGCCCATTTCTTATATTCCTGATATCCGGTTCTATCTATAATATATCCTATATGCTCCTTACCTAATGGCGCATCTTTATCAATAAACTCTTCTATAAAATCATAAGTGTTTAACACAATTTTTATTATACTTTCTTCATCTATCCATTTGGCAAAATCCTGAGCAAGCCTTGGGTCCTGCTTTCCTGTTCTTCCCATTATAACTAGCTTAAAATACTTTTCGTCACTTCTTGTCCATGCTCCCGTTGGGCATTTACCTACACATTCTCCACATCCAATACATTTATCATGATCTCTTACAATCTTAAAGTTTTCAAAGGTTAATGCTCCTGTAGCTCTCTTTTTACAGTTCTTAACACAAGCTTGACACCCTATACATCTGTAGCTATCATATTGCGGTTCAGTCATTCCTATAACTCCAAAGTCCTGCATTCTAGCTTTTATACAGTCATTAGGACATCCGGTAAAAGCAATTTTTACATGACGATCATTAGGGAAAATTGCTTTTTCCATCTTTTTAGCAAAAGCGGCAGTATTATAGTTAGCAAAAGGGCAGACATTATTTCCTATACAAGCAGATACATTTCTTGTACCTGATGCAGGATATCCTGTATTTGCATCTACTTGATTTATTTCTAAACCTTCTATCACAGGTTGAATTAATTCATTTATCTTAGGAATATTTTTCATATCTATTCCAGGTATCTCAAACCCTTGTCTAATAGTTATATGAACAGTTCCATTACCGTATTCATCAGCAATTTTTTGTATTATTTCAAAATACTTTGCTTTCATATGACCGCCTGGAACTCTTACCCTTAATGCAGTTTTTCCTCTTTCCTTTGTTACTCTATATGCATTCTTTTTCAGAGCCTTTGTATTTATATCTATAGACATACTTCTCCCCCCTTTAATCTACTAAGGTCTTAGCCTTAGTATAATTGAATACTGGACCTTCTAGGCAAATATAAGTGTCATCCATCTTACAGTGTCCACACTTACCAAGTCCGCAGCACATTTTTCTTTCATAAGAAACCCAAATGTTTTCTTCCTTAATTCCTCTTTTGATGAACTCAGCTACAGTAAACTTCATCATTATTGGAGGCCCAACAACAACTACCTGTGCTTCCTCTATATTTTCAATCGCCAAATCTTTAACATAATTTGTAATTAGTCCAACATTACCATCATATCCTTCATCAGCTTTATCTACTGTCAATGTAATATCTAAATTCTCGCTCCACTCTTTAATATCTTCTTTAAATAATATATCCTCTGGTGACTTAAATCCAACTAGAAGTTTAAAGTTCTTAACTTCATTTCTATTAGCTGAAAAATAATCTACAATTCCCTTAACGGGAGCGAGTCCCGTACCACCTGCAGCCACAATAACCTCTTTTCCCTTGTATATATCCACATCAAAACCATTTCCATAAGGTCCTCTCATGAAAAGCTTGTCTCCTGGAAAGAAGGTATGAATAACATCTGTAACTACTCCTACACGTCTGATAGTTAAATCTATATATCCATCTCCTATTTCACAAACAGATATTGGAGCTTCTCCATATTTAGGTATAGAAACCTCAAAAAATTGTCCAGGTTTTACTTCGGAAGTATTCTCCATTCTAAAAGTATAATCAATATCTGTATGAGAAGTAATACTAATTATCTTACTAGCCTTTGGCAAATAAATATTTTCCATTTACTTCACCTCTTCCATTGCTTTGTTCAATTTATTTACACAGTTTGAAAACGATATATATTCTGGGCAAGCATCATCACATCTTCCACAGCCTACGCACATATGATAGCCAAATCTCTTTTTAAAGTCATAAATCTTATGCATAACCTTAAATCTCATTCTCTCGCCTTTATCTTTTCTGAAACTATGTCCACCAGCCATATCCGTAAATCCATCTACTTGACAAGAAGCCCAAACTCTTCTTCTTTCCCCTACATTCTTATTATCCTTATAGAATATATCCTGCATTGTAAAGCAAGCACAAGTTCCACAGACAGTGTTACATCTTCCACAGGCTATACATCTTTGTGAGTACTCTTTCCACCCACTCCAGTTAAATACTCTTCCGTCTAAATTTTCAGGGACCTTCACTTCTATATCATTAGTTTCTATAAATTTAGGATTTACTTCAGCCTCATTACAAGCTTCAAAGTATGGTCTAAAACCTTCATCCTTACATTCAACAAAAACCTGTCCATCTTTTACTTTTACGAATAAATCATATTCTTCTGTTCTATTACTTCCCATGCTTACACAGAAACAATTTTCAAAACTATTTCCACATTCCATAAGCACAAATTTAACGTTCTCTCTTAATTTCTTATAATATGGGTCCTCTGGGCCATTATTTAGGTAGATTTGATCTAACCTCTTAACAGCATGTATATCACAGCTTCTTAGGAATATTAAAGACTTCTTATCTTCTACTTTAGGTTCCGTTACACTATCCTCTGTAAAATAAAATAATGTTTGAGTTATTGGAAGTATAATCTCCTTTGGTGAGAAATTAGATTTTTTATCAAAAACTATTTCCTCTATATCGTTAATCTGCGAGTATCTTACTGCATCCGTATCAGAGAAAGTGCCCTTTCCTTTTAATAATACTGGAGCATAAATTTTATACTCTTTCTTTATTAAGTCTAAAACATTATTAAAGTTTTCCTTGTTCAACTTATATCCCATTTTAAACCTCCTTATACAATTTCCTATTTATTTTTATTAAATGTATTTTTTATTTGTATCACTTGATAAACATATCACAATTTTTAAGATAACAATGTGATATTCATCACATTGCTTGACTTAAATACCAATTTTGTCCTTAGTTAATTATTTAACTTGAGTCTTCAGAAAAAATACTTTTTTCCTAGTTATTAGATACAGTCTATCACAGTATACTTTTTTATTCCGTGATGTATATCACACTTCATAAATTATATGTCTAAGGTACGGGTTTATAAATGCTTCTATCTATCTAGCAATGGATATAATTCCTTTTCTTCTCTATTTATTCTATTTGATAAAACTCTAAAAATCACTTCTGTATCTTTAGTAAATTTCTCAATATTCTGTTTAATTTTACTAGCTGTATTATATTTAAACTTATAGTCTTCATATGTTTTAGAAACTTCCTTCATTTCTTCGCTATATTTTTTACCAAAAGCATTTAATGCCAAATCTGAACTGCTTAAAAGATTAGGATACAGATATTTATCTTCATTTAGCAAATGTATTTTGAGTTTACCAGCGATAATATTTATACTTTTAACCATTTCATTCAAATTTTGTTCTATAGTACGGCTCTTTATATTCTTCAATATGTAATTGGCTAAATCCATTACTTCATTGTGTTGTCTTTGTAAATTTATAACATTCATAATCATTATCTCCTTTTATTTCTTTATTTTCTATCATCATAATATCACAGAAAATATTAGATTTCTGTATCCTATGATACGGATGTTAATAATTTAGTATGTAAACTCAAAATTTTCCCTATATATCCCAATGACTTAAATTCATATTTGGGGATATATATCAAAGCTCTCATTATCATCAGTTAAATACTTATATATAGTATCTAGTACTATAGGAATACCTTTTTTAATCTTTTCTTCATTTGTTTTGCTTATACTAATTCTAAAATAGTTATCAGTTTTGTATTCTCTTAAAAGACAAGTTCTTGTGTCTAACAATTGTATATTTTGACTAGATAATGTACTTATTATCTTGTCATATTTAAGCTTGTTATCTACATAAATACAAGCAAAATATCCAGACTTAGGGACATTCCATTTTATTTTAGCATGTTTAAATGACGAAATAGTATTCTTTAAGCAGCTCATTCTATCAATATATAGTTTGCTTATGTTTTTCCTGTGCTTGTCGAACATTCCACTTTTTAAATAAATCTCCAAAGCACCTTGGGACAAAATTGGACTGTTCATATCTGACCACTTTTTATAATCTAAAAAGGTGTTTATAAGAATTTTAGGCATAACTAAAGCAGCTATTCTAAGTCCGGGCATCAGTATTTTTGAATAACTCTTCAAATATATGACTTTTGAAGAAATATCATAAGCGTACATTGGATCATATTTTTTGTCCGTATCCAAATCAGCCATTATATCATCTTCTACAATATAAACATTATATTTTTCTGCCATTTTCACAATGGCTTCCCTTTCACTTTTACTATAGGAGTTACCTGTTGGATTGTGGAATCTTGGTATAGTATAAAAAAACTTGATGTTACTATACTTAAACAACTTTTCCAATTCGTTTAAATCTATACCATTCAATCCTCTCTCTATTCCAATAGCAGGAATGTTATTCAATTTTAACGATTTAATAATTCCAAAATATGTGGGCTGCTCTATTAATACATTTTCATTTCCATTAGGAAAAGGCATAATAGACAATAAATTTAATGCCTGTTGAGAACCTGTGGTAATTATAATATTTTCAGCTTTTGTGAATATTTGATACTCTTTAAGTTGATTCTCTAGCACCTTTATCAAAGAATTCAATCCTTTTGGATCACAATAAGAAAAAAGAGTTTCCTTGTATATTTGAATAGCGTTATTTAAACAATGTTGAAAATCTTTATATGGAAGACTATCCATGTCCGGAACTCCAGAAGAAAAATCAATCAAAGTATTTTCAATATCATTTTTCCTCGACATTGTATTATCTACAATATAATATCCACTTTTAGTTTTTGAGAATACAATGTGTTCCTTTTCCAATTCATTATAAGCTGTTAGAGCTGTTCCGATGCTGCATTCGAATTTCTCGGAAATTTCTCTTAATGAAGGTAGTTTTTCTTTTGGAGATAAATTTCCGTTTAAAATTTGCTTTTTAATATATTCACTAATCAATTGATATTTAAGCAATTAAACACGCCTCCCTAGAAATTTGTACTATAACAGATCGAACTTTTATTCATTGATATTGCAATTATACTATAATACAATCGAAATATGAATTATACAAAAACGAAAGGATGTAGAAAAAATGGAGAAAAAATTAAAAATTTCTGTTATTCAAGATGCTCCAGTTTTATTTGATTTAGAAAAAACTATGGATAAAACTATAGAACTTACAAGAAAAGCAGCAGCAAACGGATCAAAACTGATTGTTTTTCCTGAAAGTTTTATACCTTGTTATCCAAGAGGACTTACTTTCGGTATGTTAATAGGAAGCCGAACTAAGGAAGGAAGAGAAGATTATCAAAGGTATTATGACAATTCAGTTGCAGTACCCGGCCCAGAGGTAGATAGATTAGCGGAACTTACTAAGGAGTTAGGTGTCTATTTATCCATAGGAATTACCGAGAAAAATGGTTATGGCCTTGATGGTTCACTACACTGCTGCAATTTATTTTTTGGCCCCGAAGGATACTTAGGAAGACATAGAAAATTGAAACCAACCGCTGCTGAAAGAGTTATATGGGGTGAAGATGACGGCTCAACAATTACTGTAGTGGATACTCCTTATGGAAAGATGGGCTCACTAATATGCTGGGAAAATTATATGCCCCTTGCAAGAATGGCGTTATATATGAAAGGTGTAAATCTATATATAGTACCAACTGCTGATCAAAGAGAAGTATATCAAGCTACACTGAAGCATATTGCCTTTGAAGGAAGATGTTTTGTAATAATGAGCAATCAATATGTTGAAAAATCAATGTACCCAACTGATTTGAAATATTATAAGGATCTTGAAAGCCAACCTGAAGTTATGTGCAGAGGGGGCAGCTGCATAATCGACCCTTATGGAGAGTATGTAGCAGGTCCATTATTTGATCAAGCAGGTATTTTAACAGCTGAAATTGACCTGGATCAAATTATACAGTCAAAGTTTGATTGGGATCCTGTTGGCCATTATAATCGACCAGAAATTTTAAAATTTGAAATAAATGAAAATAAATAAATTGTATTTTTAGACATCACGTCCGAAAGTTGATTTACACTCCGGGATATGTTGCCAGAATTAGAGGCACACACAAAAGTTTTTAATTTACAAAAAACATATGGGTTTGTGACCAATCTGAATGTGGAATAATATAACATATTATTCCACATTTTGATGATTGCTGATATAAGATTATCTTATTATAATTTCATTATATTACAATGTGTAACGTATCCAAAACATTTTTGAAGGGGTGGAAAAATGAAAAAAAATTTGACAGGAATTTTCGCTGCATTAATTGCAATAACTTCAGTAATAACTATACCTATCTACAAAGCTAATGCAGCTGTACAAACTCCAATCACTAGAAGCCAGGTTGAAAAAAGATCAGTAAGCATGATGGATTTAACTTGGACATACTCTTCTGATAAAAATAGTAATATATCTTCTAAATATTCATTAAATGTCACTCTTCCAAAGCAGTTTCAAGGCGTAACAACTGCTCAGTTTACAGGCATACCTTATGACTGGGGTGGTATTGATGGAATTGATACTAACTCTTACAACACCCCATGGACAGGCTTCCTTGACGCAGTTAGCAAAGGTGCTTTTACAGGAAATGTAAGTTCTCAATCAGGACTAGGATATATACCCGGAACTGCTGGAATGGATTGTTCAGGCTTTGTACAAGCTGCTTTTAATATTGTAGATTATAAACAGTCATCAACTACCTTACTCAACAACTATTTTACTAAAATTGATCTTAATAGCTTACAACATATGGATATCTTAGACAAGCCAGGCAATCATGTAGTTATCTTCGATAAATGGGGAACTCTAAATGGTATAAATGGTGCCTTTACTTACGAATCAACACCAGATCAAACCTATGGCGGTATTCAGGGTACTAAAAGATACTTTATAAGTATAAACACAATTAACAGTGGATACATACCTGCACGATATATAAATATAGTTGATGATACAACAACTATATCATCTGCTCCTAATTTTAAGATTGGAGGATATGCTAAAGTCTCCAATGTAACAAGTTGTGCAAACTTGAGATCAAATTCTGGAACAAATTATACTATTTTAAATACTATTCCAAAGGGAACCATTCTGAATTTAAATAATTATTCAAATGGATGTTATCAAGTTGCCTATAATGGACAAACAGGTTGGATTGGAGAAAATACCCTTGGATCAATACCATCTAATCAGTATGTAACAGTTACTGGCGCTTACCAACTAAATATAAGAATCAATTCATACTCTACAGCACAAATAATTGGAATCCTTTCACAGGGCCAATATGCACAAAAGCTTGATCAAACTCCAGATGGAAGCTGGTATAAAATCAGTATAAATGGAATTCAAGGCTGGTCTTCTAGCAAATATTTAACCTATATTCAATAATAAATAAAGACTGTAGGAAGTTTACTTTATATAATACTCCCACAGTCTTTTCAACTTAATATATTGATGTTTTAAAACGGCATTTATATTTATCTTTAAATTATAGACTTAATTGCGTTCTTCATATTATTTAAAGCTTTTTCCAACATAGCTCTTGGACATGCAATATTGACACGTTCAAATCCCGCACCAGATGCTCCAAAAATATAGCCTTCATCTAAAAAGATCCTCGCCTTTTCTTTCATAAGCTTTTCAAGTTCGCTATTAGTAAGACCAAGCGCCTTGCAGTCAAGCCAAACTAAATACGTACCTTCTGTTTCTATTACTTTAACTTGAGGCAATTCCTTTGCCATGAAACTCTTTAGATAGTTTAAGTTTCCCTCAAGATACTCTAACAACTCATCTAACCAAAGCTCTCCTTCATTATATGCAGCTTCACAGGCAGCATATGCAAAGTGGTTAAGTGAGAAAAATCCTGTTCTCTCATTAGCATTATCAAATTGAGCTTTTAGTTTAGAATTTGGAATAATGACATTTGAACACTGAAGTCCTGCTAGGTTAAAAGTCTTTGAAGGAGCAGTCAAAATTAAACTATTGTCTTGAAATTCCTGTGATAATGTTGCAAAAACTTTGTGTTTATATGGCTTAAACACAAAATCAAAGTGAATCTCATCAGAAATAACGAGCACACCTGCTTTTAAACAAATTTCCCCCACCCTATTAAGCTCTTCTTCAGTCCAAACTCTTCCTACAGGATTATGTGGATTGCAGAATAAAAGAATCTTTACAAGGGGATCTTTTACCTTTTCTTCAAGATCATCAAAGTCAATAGTATAATTACCGCCTTTATATATCAATGCATTATTAACAACTTGACAACCATTGTTAGTTATAGCTTTGCCAAAAGGATAATAAACAGGTTGTTGTATTATTACCTTGTCGCCTGGATGAGTAAATGCTCTTATTGCAGTATTAAACGCAGGAACTACACCTGTTGAAAGTGATATCCACTCCTTTTTTATTTTCCAATTATGTCTTCTCTCCATCCATCCTATAACAGCTTCATAATAGCTTTCCGTTGGAATAGTATAGCCGTAGGCCGCAAAGTCAGCTACTTTTTTGATGGCTGTTACAATTTCAGGCGCCACCTTAAACTCCATATCTGCAACAGAAAGAGGTATTATGTCTTCACCTGCAACTCCCATTTCCTGAGTTATAGAATCCCATTTAGCTGCCCCCACGTTTCTTCTGCTGAAAATTGTATTAAAATCGTACATATAATATCACTCCTCTCAATATCTAGTATTCATACTTGTCTACTAATTAAAATCTAAAATTCTAAATTTTTTTAGCTAGTTCTTTTAATATTTCAGCGGTTGTATCTAGTTCTTCAATAGATGAAGTTATTTCCGATATTGCATTACTTACTATCTGAAAATTTGAATTTGATTTATTTATGCTGTTCGTAACAAGTTCCATAGAACCACTAATCTCTTTTATTACAGAATCAATTTTTTTAACTGACTCACTACTTGATTTAGACAATTTTCTTATTTCTTGCGCAACTACGCTAAAGCCTTTTCCATTATCTCCTGCTCTAGAAGCCTCAATCGCTGCATTTAATCCCAAAAGATTTGTCTGACTTGAAATACTTTGAATGAAATTTAAGATTTCATTAGTATCTTTAGTGCTCTTATTAGCTTCATTCATTGCAATAGAAGTGTCTGAATTTAAATTAACTATTTTTTTAATCTCTTGAGAAATATTGCTGCTTGCCAAAGATATTTGATTAAGAGAAGTTGACACATTTTCAGAAAGAGTTAATACTTCATTCATCTTTTCAATACTCTTCGCTGCTAATAAGAGGCCAATTACCTTGTTATTGTCGTCTTTAATTGGAATTGAATATGACTTAAAAGGCACTCCGAACATTTCTTTAGGAACAATATCTATTACTGGTTTTCCAGTTTTTAACACTTCAGCTGGAGGACCCACTTTCGGTATAAGATCTCCTTCTTCATATTTTAAAATTGTTTTATCACTATGAAGAATCTTCAAAATTCTTTCTGTATCCGTAATATAAATAGTTACATCGTGATCAAAAAGTATATCTATATATTGTAGTGAAGCATTTAAAGAATCAAATATTGTATTTTCAACTATTGGCGATAACATGTAATCCACCTCCAAGTAATCTATTATAAATATAATTAATCTTATCTATTTTTATTCGTCATAATAATAGAAAATCCTTTATCGAAAATTGACTTTTACCCGTTAGATTACATTTATGCTGTCTAAACTAATAAAAATCCACCTAGAAATGCAATCTAGGTGGACACTTTCTTCTTATTTATCCTGGTCACAGAGTATAACCTACTCATTTATATTTTAAAATTAAATTCTAATTAATCCTTTAATAATTTTGAGAGTAAACCTATTATCTCGTCTACTTTCTCATCACCATTATCACTAAGAAAAGCATCTTTTACACAATGATTAAGATGCTGCTTTAATATTAGCAAGTTAGCTTTTTTCAATAATGACTGAGCTGCTACCATCTGATTGGATATATCAATACAGTACCTTCCTTCCTCAATCATCTTTATTATACCTTCTATTTGGCCTTTTGAGGTTTTTAAAGCTTGTATTGCCTTTCTTTTTTCTTCGTTCATATTCCACCTCCTCCCCCTCTCCCAGGGGGTGCATCTAAATTATAAATCATTCTTTAATTTATTTCAATAGTATAAGTTAGAAAATTCCAATAGTCAAATATATTTGACTTACAAAATTCATTGAGAAATTTTATCCGATACAGTTGCACTCTCAGTTGGATATAATGCCGAAAATTCACTTTATGAAGAGTTAAAATTTGAACTTAGAGATTTACATCTACTAGGCAATGCTAGAAAGGTTTTAAATATAATGTATGCAATTTGGGATGCTTATCAGGCATATATTACCAAATCCGAAAGCACATATAAAAACTTTTTTATCATTCTTAGCGAAGTATCTTAGAAAATCTTAGAGACTTTTTACGACCAACTTACCAATGGTAATTGATAAGTTAGTCCGTCTTGAGGTACGAGTTTATAAAAATTTCTTAGATTTTCAAAATACTGAACTTGTTTATTTAAATAGATTTGATCGGGTTACTGTAGAACAGATTGCATAAGTGTAACAGCTCCACTTTTATACTTTCTTTTGCTGTTTTTCTTCATATTTGTCACACTCAGCACCTATGGATTGATAAACAATAACAGATGGAAGCTGTTTTGATTTCACTGAGAACAACTTACATCCATATGGAAAAGATACATCCCATGTTACATAAAAGTATATACACTTTCTACAATCTAGTCTTTTTATACTCATTTGTTTCTTCACTTTCCTTTAATATCTATATTAATTTACACAATCATTTAGTTCCTTAAATATGGATTTTACACCATCTCCCCAATTTTTGTCCTCAGCATATTTTTTACCTATACATAAGAATGGGTCTTCATCTTTGGAAATATCTTGTGATAAATTAATTACAGTTCTAGCTGCTATACTAGAAGAATCTCTGATGTTGGTGTTATATTCTTTCCAACTGTGATATACATTAAATGGGTTATTGGCTATTTTAAACGCATTTTCATTATCGCTAGGTACAAAGCTTTGTTCTTGTCCCGTTATTGAAAAGAGCACAACAGGATTTAAATTAAATTCTTTTGCTACAGAAATAATAGTGGAAAAATACGGTTCCTTGGATAAAAGGGATTTATGATTGCCCAAAAAAATTTTTAACTTTTTCTCATTCACCGGTTTATATCTCATATATTCAGGCAGATGAGCATTGGTATATTTAATTGAATTTGAAGTACTTTTATCAACTTGCAAAATATAACTTTCTTCTTTAATACTAGCTTTATCTACATTAATGTAAAAATTTCTATTTAATGCATATAAAGGTATAGCAAATATACATATAACTGTCACTGCCAAATGCCTACTAAGTTTAAACTTACCTAACCAAGTAAGGAAACCAGCTTTAATTATACTAACATTTATATTCTCTTGGCATCCTTTAACTATATTAATATTACTATTTTTAACTTCTAACACTTCAGCTGCTTCTTTATTTTTAATATTATCGATCTCTAAATATGAATCAAGTTCTTCTACTTTAATATTGACTTCTATATGCGAGTTAACCCAACCTGTTAGCTGATCTCTAAAATTTTTTCTTAAATTTTCATCAACTAAGCAAGTGCTAAAAATATCATAAAGAGTAATTAAACTTTTACTATTTCCAAGGGTGTTCTTTAAAGTAGCAATTTTAATTGGTGATTTGAAATCTTCTGGTAGACCGTCTAATTTAACATATATAATCTTGTGAATTGTATCCGAAAGTATTTGAGCATTTTTTACAGTTGTATTGTCTGGATATTTATTCCTTATATAATTTTTAAGCTTTATTATATCATTATTGTCCAAAATCTTTATGTTCTTTAAATGTTCTGTAATATTCTCCATAAATTTCACTACCCATTAAACATTTTACATAAATAAACAGTTTAAGTTATATATCGTCTTTTAGGTAAAAAACTTTAGGATTGTAAAGGTAATTTTTAATAAGCTATATCTTCTAAAATCTCTATATAATATATAAAAAAAGGAGATACAAAATTGATTGTACCTCTTTAAAGTATTGGGCATTAAATTGTATAGGAAAGTAAAAAACTTAGTATGAATTTATTTGTGCTTCTTTATCTAGTAATGACATTCTTTAAAGAAAGAAAATATTATTGTAAATACTTTTATACAATTATTATTATAACTCTCTACTGTTTACTAACTACTAGTGGTTTTGCAGTTGTAATCGTAGAAATGGCATGTTTATATACCACCATTTGCTTACCTTCAGAATCTAGTATTACTGTAAAATTGTCAAACCCTTTAACATATCCTTTGAGCGGAAACCCATTTGCTAAATGTATTGTGACCGATACTTTATCCTTTCTAGCTGCATTTAGAAATATTTCTTGTAAATTTACTTGTTTTGTTTGTTGATCCATTCTCATTATCCTCCATGTATTATATATTTACATAATTATACTATATAATTAACATTAATTTCTTGAATTTTACTTAAATAATTAAATACAGTTCGATAAAAAAAATAGGTACAAAATCAATTGTACCTTTCAAAGGGGATATTATTGGAGAATTTAAAATAACTTTAAAATCTATATCAAAAGGAAATAATTATTCTCTATCTTTTATTAATTAATAAATATTTTCTTTTGATACTTATTATTATATACTTTTTTTACTTTATTTCAATAATTATCTTTCGACATTTAAAATATGTTAACTTTTTATTTTAAAAATATTCACAATATTCTAATTGATTTTTGGTAAACCTCATGCTATAATAAATACAAGAGTAAGACAAGCTTACATCTAATTTAAACAGAAAGAAGGTGAATTGAATTCAAATAGAATTTACTTAACCACCAATTAGTGTCATTTAACTGATTGGTGGTTTTAATTTTTTGTTACTATTGTGTATAGCATTATACTAAATCTTTATATCTTAAAGCTGTATTATTGAATAAGTCACCAGTTAAAACATGTTTTTCTTCTACATTTTTTAAAATAGAAGTTGCGAATGGAATAAATTTTTTTTATCAAAAGGATTATCAGTATAATCAACATGTAATTTATTTGTAATTGAAATAATTAAATTTTCACATTTTTCAACATTGGGTTTAGATTCATTCATAACTACATCCTTTATAAATTCATGTATTCTAAAAGAATCATTTTTCTTCAGTAATAATCTGTCCCATAAACACTCCCATAACAGATGCCATCATTAATCCTCTTGTCCATCCGCTTGAATCTCCTAGACAGTGAATTCCTTTTATATTTGTCTCAAATCTTTGGTCTATATTTATTTTGTTGCTGTAAAACTTTATTTCTGGTCCATATAATAATGTTTCTCTACTTGCAAATCCTGGTACCACAGTATTCATAGCGTCAATAAAGTTTAAAATATTCATCATTGGTCTATATGGAATCGCAGAAGTAATATCTCCTGCAATGGCATCTGGTAGAGTAGGAGTTACATTTGACTGATCTAATTCTTTTTGCCATGTCCTTTTTCCATCTAATATATCTCCATATCGTTGAACTAGTATTTTTCCATTTCCAAGCATGTTAACTAATCCTGCAACCTGCTTTCCATATTCTATCGGTTGATTAAATGGCTCTGCAAAATTATGAGAACTTAATATTGCTAAATTAGTATTATTAGATTTCTTTTCTTTATATGAATGTCCGTTCACTATTGCTAAATTGTTATCATAGTTTTCTTGACTTACAAAACCTCCTGGATTCTGGCAAAAAGTTCTAACTTTATCCCTAAAAGGTGCCGGATATCCTATAAGTTTTGACTCATAAAGAACATTATTTACCTTTTCCATAACTTCGTTTCTAATTTCAACTCTTACTCCAATATCTACGGTTCCCGCTGCGTGATTAATATTATGCTTTACGCACATATCTTTAAGCCAGTCTGCTCCTTTTCTTCCTGCAGCTAAAATTACTTTATTACTATTTATAATTTCCTCATTATTCTTAGTCTTCGAATCTGCTGTCTTTATGCCTTTTATCTCTTCATTATCTATAATTAAATCTTTCACCACTGTATCAAATTTAATATCCACATTATGATCTAAAAGATAATTTTGTATTTTTAAATATATTTCCTGAGCTTTTTCCGTTCCTAAATGTCTTATAGGGCAATCTACTAGTTTAAGTCCTGCTTCTATTGCCTTTCTTCTTATTTCTTTAACCTCTTCATTCTTCTCTATTCCCTCTATTTTAGTATCTGCTCCAAATTCAAGATAAATTTTATCTGTATAATCAATATACTCCTGAGCTTTGCTTCCTCCAATCAAATTAGGTAATTCTCCGCCTACTTCATAACTCAAAGATAATTTACCATCTGAGAATGCACCCGCTCCTGAAAATCCTGTTGTAATGTGGCAATACGGCTTACATGAAACACATTCTTTAGTCTTTTCTTTTGGACAATATCGTTTATCTATACTTCTTCCTTGTTCAATTATTAAAATCTTTTTATCACATTTTTGTCTTACTAATTCTAAAGCTGTAAAAATTCCTGCTGGACCTGCTCCTACTATTATTACATCATAAAACATAACGTTCATCTCCCCGATCTTTTTATTATTTTTCCCTTTAGCAAGCTATTTACACTATATGTTTTATGTAGACATAAAGTTCCTTAAATAAGTCTTCATTTGAAAAATTCGTTAGCCAAACTCTATAATTACATTCATCTATTAAATGCAAAAGCATTATTCGTACCATTACGAACAATCATATTTACTGCAATTATTTTAAATTTGATTTTTCAATACTAAAATTATAGAAATTTTCAAGGTAAGTCTACATAAAAAACAGATATTGTATAACTGTAGCCACACAGCACTTATAGCCTACAACTATTTAGGGTAGCTCGGTAGAGACATCTGACCCATATTGTCAGATTTATATAAGTGAACGTTTTAAATTGTTTTATTATTAAAGTTCTTATCACAACGAAAATTTTAACTTAAATGAACTTAAAAATCAAGAGTTTTTTTAAATTTTATAGATAACCACCCAGACACTTAACTTATAAAAAATATTTATTGGTAGCAGTTAACACAAGTTAAATATCTTTTAGAGGACAGAGGACAATTGACATAGGACAGTGAAGGAGGAAAACTCACCTTCACTGTC
>NZ_JAEEGC010000053.1 GCF_019207025.1 Clostridium thailandense
ATCACCTACAACACCCATTGAATCAATCATAGCTTGAAGTATATCTTCTGCTTTACTTCCTTCATCTAGTGCTTCCTGTACCAATCCTTTTATAAGTTTAGTTTTACCTTTCTCTACATTAGCTTTTACTTCTTCAATTTTAGCCATTATTTTTTTCCTCCTTATTATTTCATAGTAATATTTTTATCATCCTACACCGAAAAAAGTTATATTAAACCTTTACATTAGAGGAGTGTACCCCCTCAGCTGTTCACAACATCTAATTGACCCTAGTTAGGATATGTATCTGTTGCATCAATTGAAAGTATATGCCATGATCTCTAATTCTCCTGACTTATTGTACAAGTAACAAAAGAACCAGCAGAAAATGTTGCAATATATCAACTATTTGATATATTCATATTATAGCAAATGGAAATTTTTAATTCTATTTACATAATGTATATTTTCTTCGTAATAATTTATACAAGATGCATAAATCATAGATGCTCATGAAATTAAATGTCTCATTGTACATTTTATAAAATACACTTCCATATTTTTCACATAATTCATCCATATTCATATCTCCTTAGTTCATATCCTTAACCTACTTGATACGAATAAATTTAATTCCTCACCTCATTACTTTTAACTTGCTATTATAGTATATTTCTTAGATATCTTAGTAAATAGAAATATACTTTTTCCCTTTAAAGCCTATTTACTATTACCTCCTGATGGATAAATACCATCAAGATTTATTGTGTATCTTACAAACCCATCTACTTTACAAAACTTATTATAGAGTGACCTTGCTGTATCATTACCTTCTCTTGTCATCCAATAAACTCTTGTCCACCCGTTTTCTTTTGCCATATCAATTATTCTCTGTAGTAATAATTTTCCTGCACCTTTACCTCTTGCCTCAGGAACAACAAATAAATCATCCATAAGACAAGCTAAACTACTGCTCCAAGTATAGGAATGGAGTACATAGTTAGCAAAACCTATAACTCCACTACCATCAAGTACAAGGAGTGCTTTAATTGAACTTTTGGGATCAATTAAAGCACTCCAAGTTGATGTAGTAATATCTTCTGGTACTTTTGCACCATAAAAAACATTATAACTTTCCCACATATCCCTCCAAATTGATTCATCCTCAGCACAAGCTGCTCTAATCCGTATAGAATTTATTTTTTTCATATTATCTTCCTTTCTTGTTGTAATTATCATAAATATTGTCATATTTCATATAGATAAATTCTATCTTAATAAGAGCCTATCAACTATTTTATGCTCCTTAAAGTGTGATTCAACAATTTCCTCTAAATCCTCTATATTATTTTGCTGGAGGCTCTGCATTTAAAATTTTCTGAACTTCATCCTCTGAAAGCTCATAATTGAAAAATGTTTTATAGAACCACTTAGTTTCCTTTTCAACATCTATATCTTTAAATTTCTCTGGATATATAATTTTTGCAGCCCATTGAATCTGCAATGCTTCTTCAGAACTATATCTATCCCACGAGAAGGCTCCATCCGGATTTATATATACTTTTCCGCTACTAACAGCCTTTACTTTCTTCCAAGTTTCATTATTAAGTATTTCAGCAGCACTTTTTTTTCTATCCGTACTACCTACCGTACTGCTCACTACTATAACATCAGGATTCCACTTTAATATCTGCTCTATTGACACTTCTTTCATACCACTAAAGTCTGCTGCATTTACACCGCCTGCTGCTTGTATCCATGAATCAATTATAGTGTTTTTTCCATCTACCTTAAGTGGTGAAAGATCTGCTAAATGAAGTACTTTAGGTTTTTGACCCTGAGGTATTTTAGATGTTACATCCGTTATAATTTTTAGTTTATCATCTAAATAAGAAATATATTGTTCAGCTCTTTTTTTACTTTTTTCACCAAGAGCATCTGCCGTTAATTTTATACATTTTTTTAAACTGTCAAAATCTTTAAAACTTACCTCAGCAACTGGAATTCCTAATTTTGATATTTTACTTACGTTTTTATTTCCCTCAGATATAAATAAAATATCAGGCTTGTTTTTAACAAGTTCTTCTATGCTTATATCAGTTGCATCAACATTAAAGGCTACAACTGCTTTGCTCATTCCTGGAGTAACTTTAAATAACCAAGGCTTTGTTTTTTCAGTAAGAGTAGTTGCAACTATTTTATCTCCTGACCCTAACATAGCTACAATAGCGTTATGAGCTCCCCAAGCATCAGCAATGCGATTAATATTTCTAGGAACTTCCACCTTAGTTCCACTTGAATCAGTAATGGTTACTTTATCTGTTTTTTTCTCAGCATTAACTTCTTTGGTATTAGAATTAGAAGCTTTTCCACAACCAATAAGTAATACAATAATTAATACTACATTTAGCATTACTATGCTTAATTTATTTTTCATACTATCACTCCTCGCTTTTTGCTCTTATTAGCTTCAATCTAACACTGGAACACACGATTTTATTAAAATATTTTCATTATTTATGCTGCTTATAATTTTTACATTAACACCATAGGCTGCTCTTAGTTTATCTTCAGTAATTACTTCATCAACACTGCCTACAGTAAATATATTATTTTTTTCAAGTAGTGCCACTTTTGTAGAACAAAGGAATGCATGATCTGGAAAATGTGAAGTCATTATAATTCCTAAGCCATTTTTTGAGAGCCTATTAATCTGCTTTAAAACCTTGACCTGATTTCCAAAATCCAAATTAGAAGTAGGTTCATCCATAACTAAAATTTCTGGCTCCTGGGTTAATGCTCGTGCAACTAAAACCATTTGCCTTTCCCCTCCGCTTATTTCCGTATATGTTTTCTCCTTAAGATAAGCCACATCAAGAGCTTCTAAGGCCTCTTCAGCAATTCGAATATCTTTTCTAGATGGTGATGCAAAAATCCCTAAATGAGCAGTACGCCCCATAACTACAACATCCAATACTGTAAAAGGAAAGGGTGGTATATGCGCCTGTGGAACATAGCCAATAGCCTTAGCCAATTTACTTTTCTTCCAATACTTTATATTTTGTCCATCTAATTTAATCTCTCCCCCATGAAGTTTTAAAAATCCTAGAATTGTTTTGAAAAATGTTGTCTTTCCAACTCCATTTGGTCCTAGTAGTGTTAAAACTTCTCCTGATTGCACCTTAACAGATATATCTTTTACTATAGTTTTTAAACCATATCCACAGGATACTTTGTCAATTTCTAATATCATGCTTCACTACTCCTTTCTCTTACAAGTAAATATAAAAAGAATGGTGCTCCAATTATTGCAGTTAAAATACCAAGAGGTATCTCAGTTGCAAAAAGACTTCTTGCAAGATCATCTACAATAAGAATAAATATGGAACCTACAAGCAATGATGTAGGTAACAATATTTTGTAATTTGGACCTACAATAAGCCTTGCAATATGGGGTATAATTAATCCTATCCATCCAATCATTCCACTAACTGAAACAGCAGATGCTGTAAGTAAAGTTGCACAAATAATAATTATTAAACGAATTTTTTTTGTATCAATCCCCATTGCCTGTGCTTCTTCTTCCCCAAAGGAAAGAACATTAATCTTGTAGCGAATAAGAAATAATGGAATTGTAGCAACAATAAGCGGAACAACCATATCGATCACTTCATTCCAGGTTACAGAATTTAATCCTCCCATAAGCCAAAAGGTTATAGCTGGAAGCTTACTATCAGGATCTGCAACATATTTTGTTATAGAAATAAAGGAGGAAAATAAACTTTGAACTACCATTCCTGTTAAGACCAATATTAAAACTGCATTATTTCTGCGACCAATTATAATACTTAAAAAGTAACTCAATCCAACAGCTACAATTCCCATAATAAAAGCTGATACTTGAATTCCAAATCCACTAAAAGAAAAGAGTATAGCTATTGCAGCACCAAAGCCAGCACCTGCTGATGCTCCTAAAATATCTGGCGATACCATAGGATTTTTAAATAGCCCTTGATAAGTAGCCCCGGCCATTGACAAAGCTGAACCTACCATAAGTGAAACTAAAATTCTTGGGATACGTACACTAAAAAGAACTGTTTCCAAGGTTTCAGGCCAGGTTTGTTCCAGCCCAAAGAGCTTACCAAAAATAATAGTGAACATTTGTACTGGAGATATTGCATAACGACCAGTGCTGATGGATATTATAAGTGCAATTATAAGAAGTAATATCAAAATACCTGTTACAGAAATCATCTTTGCTCTATTTTTTTTTTCTGATATGCTTTGTTTATATTCAAGCATTTTTATATGCTGTTTTTCTGTAATATTCATGATAGCCCCTCCTTCTTTCAAAATATTTTACTTACTCATTTATTTGTACATAGGATTTTGTCAGACAAATATTCTTTTAATAAAAATCTTTATTTTAAAGTTGCATTCTTTAATAAATCTTTTAATTCATCATCTGTCAAATTGTAGTTATAAAAAGTAGAATAAAAATTTTTTATTTCCTTATTTATATCTATGTTCACATACTCTGGATATAATAAATTTGCTAGCCATTCTACGCCAAGCACTCTAACTGCTGAAGGTGGTCTATCGAACCAGTTAAAAGGAAGTGAAGGAATCATATATATATTTTTATCTTTTACAGCTTTAATATTTCCCCACTTTGTATCCTTGTACACCTTAGAATAAAAATCACCCTTCATTGCTGTTGCACCTACTAAAATAACATCTGGATTCCAGTTCATTACCTGTTCCATAGATACATTTGCCATAGAACCAACCTTTGCTTCAGATATATCAGCTACATTTTTACCTCCTGAAAAGTCCAATACTTCAGTATGCACATTTCCAGAAATGTCAGTTTGAAGCCAGTTTGTCCCCTCCGCATAGTATACCTTTGCCTTTTTATCTGCAGGAACCTTCTTAACTAATTCCTTTATATTATCAAGAACTTTTCTAGAATAATCAGCAAGCTCCTTAGCCCTCTTTTCTTCACCAAGACAGTCTCCTAAAAAGGTATATACTTTATCAGTAGCATCAACTGCAGTATCTACTACCACCACTGGTATTTTAAGTTGTTTTTGAATATTATCTGCTGGATAAACTTCATCTTCATTTGAAGCAATAATCAAATCTGGCTTTAGTTTAAGTATGTTTTCAAAATTGTCGCTTTTTTCTGTAGTTGCTCCAAGTAAAGGAAGATTAAAATATTTATCTGTAATAAATTTCTTAGCCTCAGGTTTTGGAGCAAAACTCCAGCCTAAAAGCTTATCTGGCGCCAATGTGAATACATCAACTGTAGTGTTATTACTAAGAGAAATCACTTTATTTACCTTTGCAGGAATAGTTACCTTTCTTCCTGTCATGTCGATAATTTCACGAGTTGTTTTTTCAGTCTGATTTGTTGCTGTGGCTTTTTTATTAGTTACAGTACTATTACTACAAGCAGTAACAAACATTAGAATAATGACCATTGAAAATATTAATAATTTCATTTTTTTATTCATTATAATAATCCCCCTCTAAAAATAATAATTTTTATCCACTCAATGTATTTATAAAAACTATTTATCGAAATTTATTAATAAGGATTCCAAGCTCAACTATTGCATTGGAATCCCTAGCATTTATTTTAAAGTGTGCTTTATACTGATGAATAAACTTTTACTTTAACTCCTCCTCCATAAATAGCTTCACTCTCTGATTTTAAATTTAATCTTTTAAACTCTTTTTCAAACCAATGGGGAACATGGCTGCAATCAATTTCTAGCTCATTAAAAGTATTATTATTGAGAAAAGGCAGCAGTACTTGCTTAGAAGTAATCCTTTGACTACTTTCCATAAGCTCTATTATATTAATATAGTAATTACCCGGTTTTCCATTCTCTATTGGCGTTGGTACTTCTATAGTCTCAACTTTGAACTTATTATTTTTTTCCTGCTCCTCTTTTTCAAATATATATTCTAAAAAACCTTCAGGAGTCCCCTCTACCTTCCAAATGTTAAATTTCATTCCTTCTAGAATTGCATAAGGAATTCCTTTAACTTCAACTGCCACAAAAACTCTACAATCCTCCAAGTCCTCTATCATGGTTCTAATTTTTTCATGGACTGTTTTTGGGTCAGCTAATTTATTAATTCCAAAAGGTATTTCTTTTATTACATCCCATTCTCCCTGACTTCTTAAGAACACCTTAACAACACCAGTTTCATTAAAGGATATTGTCTTACCATCATCGCCCATAAATACAGCAATTTTCATAACAATTCTCATTTATCAGAAATTATTTCTAATCTGATAAATTCAACCTCCTTCCAATTTCTAATTTTTGCAACTCTTCAACAAGCTCTTCTTCTACAAGATCTATATTTGTCTTTCCAATATAGCCGAACTTAAGTCCATTTGTTCTAATGTAACTCATAGCTCTGTTATAGGTAGAATGACTCATAAAACCTGTATAAAAAAATATATAGTCAACACTACTTAAAGCATTAATTTCAAAATTATCATTAAATCCATTAAGTGTTGATATTTCAGCATACCTTTCCTTAACTTTTCTTCTCCAAGCTTTAGCTCCTCCTATTATCAAGATTTTCTTATTAGCAATATAATTCTCTAATGTTTTATCAGGGTCACTAGGAGTATAATTATTTTTTACTTCAAACATATATTCTCTTAAGATATTTAACTCGCTTCTGTATTTTTCTTCTTCCTCTAGTTGTTTTCTTAACTTTTCATTAGTTTTTGCCATTTGAATTACTTCTGCTTTGTGAGATTTGTTTAACTTATTGATTTGATTTTTAAGAGTTTCATCAAAGGATGCTTTTTGCTCATAAAATAATTCCAAGTTTTTTTTCATATCTGCATTTTCATTTTCAAGACTACTAATCCTTTGTTCTAGTGAATGTGTCTTAAAATACATTGTTTCTTGATTATTTTCAAAATATAATTTTTTTAATTTTTTATATTCATTAATCATGTATTGTATAAAAATTCCATTAACAATGGCTTGAAGAATAAGATTTTTTTCTTTTTTCCTGTACCCTGCTTTAATATAAGCTAAAATTATCTTATCAATATTTACAGGGTCTGAATTATCGAAAATTTGATTAATATCAATTTTATTAATCATAAAAAGATTTTCCAGTATAGCACCTATATCATCAACATTTTCATTATGGGTGTTTAAAACATCTTTATAATCCTGCACTTTACCATATTCTTTTTCTACTAGAGCTTTAATTTCTTGTATTCTATTTTTATTTTTCTCCAGCTCTTTATCTATATTTGTTGTCATTGGACTATTAGATTCATAATTTTTTATATCATTAATAATAGAGAGGATATATGCTTGATCTACCTGGTTAGATGAGCAATGTATAAATAGATATAAATACACAGCAGCATCTAATCTTCTTTCTGTCCTTTGTGTAGCTTCATCCATTTTTAAATATTTGATCATTAATTCTTTATTGTTTATTTTTTTTACTGACCGATAGACTATAGGATAATGTTTTCTGAGTAATTTAATTACCTTATTTCTTAAAAAATAATCTTCTTCTGCAACTAACAATACTCCTAATAATTTTCTAGCATAGATCTCCTGTTCCAGTGAACCTTGAAGCATTATTATATGCTCAATACAAGTGGAATTTATAGTTGCATTATAGTATTTTAATTTATCAAGAAGATATAATCTATCTACCTCCTTCCTCATTTCTTCAGTTCTTACTAGTCCAATGCTTATATTTACAAATATAAAATCTCTAAAAATATGTGAATGTATGTCCCAGCTTTGTCCAACATTGTTGGAAAAGCTCTCCACATTCATATACATTACATTGTCACACCCTTCTAAATAATAGTTGATAACCTTCTACATTAAATTTATAATATTCATCAGTACCTTTCTACCGCAACTTAAACATATCAATTATGAACAACAAAGCATATCCCTATCCAATTTAATAACATTTTGAAGATTATTCCTATTTAAATCATTTTTATAGTATATTTCTTTATTTATTCCTCCTACTATAGGCTTGTAAGGAAATGGCTTTCTATTACTAGCCTGCATAACTAAGTTATTCAATAATGGTAAATCCTTAAGATTAATTTCAGAGCTGTGATTGTAAAGATTTTCAAGGGCAGCTGCCACCTCTTCCAGTGAAGCATTACCAGCTCTTTCTCCAATACCAGATAAAGTAGTACTAGCAAATTTAGCTCCAGCTTGAAATGCAGATAAAGTATTAGCTGTGGCCATTCCAAAATCATTGTGTCCATGAAATTCTATTGGTATTGAGCATCTATTTACTAAATCTTTTAGACTATCAAAGGTCACAAATGGATCTAAGCACCCAACTGTATCAGAAAATCGTATCCTCATAGCTCCAAATTCTGCAGCCGTATCCGCAAAGCGTAGGAAAAATTCTGGATCTGCTCTAGAAGCATCTTCTGCACCAACAATAATAGAGCAACCATAACTTTTAATTAGTTGTAATGCTGTCTTAAGTTTTTGAATAACCCATTCCCTATCTTTTTTAAACTTATAGGATATATTTAAATCTGATATAGGAAGAGATACATGAATGCAAGAAAAACCACAAGCAATAGACTTTTGAATATCCTCTAGCTGTGCTCTATTCCAGGCAATTAAAGTAGCCTGCAAGGGCAATTTCAAAAGCAACTTCATTGTTTTCTGTTCCTTCTTTCCCATAGCTGGAGTTCCCGCTTCAATCCACCTAACACCTGCTCTATCAAGGTTAGTTGCCATGTTTATCTTCTCTTCTTCTGAAAAAACAATTCCAGCAGACTGTTCACCATCCCGTAAAGTTGTATCAACAATTTGAAATTCTGCCTTACCACTCATAATATATATCCTCCTTCTCTCCTCTATTTACCAAAGAAAATAGTATTTATTTAGCTTGCATATAACTTATGCAATTGCTCATCAGATAAAGCACCTTTTTGTGCTACTGCAATTTCTTTTATATTATTCAACATTTCTACAGCTTTTTCTTCGTCTAAATTTATGTTCCACTGGAGGAATTTAGCCTTAACTGAAGCTATTCCAGAATGTTTTCCAATAACTAATTTTCGTGTTAATCCTACCTCCTCAGGTTTAATAACTTCATATAATAGTGAATTTTTAAATACTCCATCTACATGAATTCCAGATTCATGGGCAAATACATTATTGCCAATAATAGCTTTATCCCCTGGTAAACTAATTCCCATATAAGCTAAAAGCTTCGCAAAGTCTGGTGCTATTGATTTTCCTGATGGTACCTGATACCATTTCCACAAATGCTTAGCTGCCATCAAAACCTCTTCCATTGCAGCATGTCCATGGAATCCAATACCGCTTACCGATGTACTTACATTTACAATTCCTGCTTTTAATGCAGCCAAACTATTAGCTGTAGCTAATCCATAACCATTATGTCCGTGGAACTCTAACATGCAAGGTATTAATCTTTTCAATGTCTTCATATTTGTGTAGACTTTTAATGGTTCCAAGCTACTATCTTCATCTCCATAAATAAACCCTTTTATTTTATATGAAAGTATAATTTCAAAATAACAGCTTAATTCTTCTAATGTAAAACTGGAAGCATTTTGGATATAAATATAAACTTCTTGAAAAGCATTTTTGGCCTCACATAAAACATTCTTTAGATTTAACAAAGAAGACTCCTCATAACTGTGAGACCAATTTACTGTTATCTTTGAGAAGCCTATTTGTTTAGCCTTAACTATTTCTTGAGCTGAAGCATTAACTTTACATCTTAACAAATTTTTTATTGTATCCCTCGGAAAGTCTATACTACTTTTTTCCAAATTACACAAAGATATCTCTACAGTCTCTACTGAATATTTTTTTATAATTTGTAATGTAGACTTTATATTTTGAGCTGCTAATCCCAGGTTTAGCCCTTCATCTACAGTTTGATCAATAAGTTCAATCATCTGTCCCACACTTTCTACCTCCTTATAGCATGTATCAGAATATTAGGTTATTTACCGATAAGTTAATCAAATTGCCTATATATATTGCTCAAAATTTATCTCTTTTGACCGGAAAGATCTTTCCCAATCATTACCAAAAACCTCTAATATATTAAGCATTCCCTCATATCCAAAGTAAGCTCTATCTACATACACATCTCTATTTGTAGGATTAAATACATCGAAAGCCACTTTTATTCCAACTTCCTCAGCCATATATTTTTCCCATGCTGAACCAATAACTACATCCACATCTATATTCGTAAGTGCTTGCTTTATTTGATATCCATCCACTGAAAATGCAAGCTTAGGATGAATATGAAGATCTTCTAACTCCTTCTCTAGAATGTTTCTAGCTGATATTGTTTCTGATCTTAATAATATTACTTCTGGAATCATTTCTAATTCCTCAAAAAGCATTCTTAGGATACTAATGCCCATAGTAGCATCTGCTGATACTGAAACTCTACAATTACGATAACGTGGAATTATCATTAATGCTCGCTTGCGAAGTATGTCAGCTACCATTTCTTCACCTTTTAATATTAATTCTTCCGCTTTTTCCCCCACATAAAAATATTCTGCTAAAGCCCTTATCCATCGAGCTGTATTTTTTAAACCTATAGGTAAAGGTATATCACTAAGAATTAAAGGTATTTCATACTTTTCTTGCATTTTATAGGCAAATTCATAACCTACATCATGACTCAATAAAATATTAGCACAGGCGCCGCCTGCATTTTCCAAATCAGAAAGAGAGATGTCATAGGGTAATACAGAAACTACCGTTATTCCTAAAAAGTTTAGTATATCTTTTACCCATTTTAAATCAGCCCACCAAGTAGGATTTATATTTGCCTGAGGAGCAATAATATTTACGCTATTAGGGATTCTGTCCACTTCCTTTATAAAGGGTAATAATGCTTCCAAACCTAAATTTAATCCATCATTACTATTTCCTCTAAAACCACCTGCTAGTATTGGAATAAGCTTTGCATTTACCTCTGACTGCATCTTTCTGCATATTCCTTTTATATCTTCTCCAATAATATCTGCAGCACAGGTACCAATAACAAACATAGTCTTAGCTCTAAAAGTTTTATCTGCTTCTTTTATCATATCTTTCAATTTATCTGAAGCACCCATGATAACATCTGTTTCAAAAAGTCTGGTGCAGGCTATTTTTCTTCTAGTGAAATCCACCTCATGCGTATCATAAGCTGCTCCCACAGTAGATGCACAACCTTGTGGTGAATGTATAACAATACTAGCATCCTTTATTCCTGCAGCTACACTGGCAACTCCCTCAAGCGCACAACCTAATATAGGATCCTTACTGTGATTACAGTTTTCGAATTTTAACTCATCATACATTTTCCTCGCCTCCTATGTGCATAAACAGTACAGTCTGGTAAGTCTTGGCCTAATTTTGAAGTTAAAGATTGAGCAGATACTAAACCTGAACCCTTTGGAAATACTAATCTTTTAGATAAAAAGCTTCTTGGCCTAAAAGAGTAATCCAATGCAGTTTTAATACATTTTGCCACCTTTAAAGCTCCTCTATAACCAAATCTAGGCCGATTTAATATAGCATTTAAATCCACTAAAGGAATACTAGGAAAACTTAAAGATGAGCCAAAATACACTACAGATTTTGAATCTAATTCACCAATAAAAGCTAAAAGTTCTTCTTCCGTCTGTTTCATAGATTCATATTTACCAAAAGCAAGAGTACCTTTTGTAATAAGTATTTTAGGGTCTAAACCTGTTTCCAGTAAATAATCTATACTGGTTTCTCTTGCCTCCGTGCTCCAAGGATGAAAATTATAAATAACTACATTCATTCCAAAATCACGATCCAACATATGTGCAATAGACAATGATTTTACAGCATCATGTCCTTCAATAATAGCCATTTTACCTTCCAAATGTTTTTTTGTTTCTTCATATTCCTTCTTAATAGAATTATATTCTCTCTCCATTAAGGCTTCTGCCTCAGCTTCCATATCTAAATATTTTGCCGCACCTTTAATCCATTTTTCAGTAGCACTTTTCCCATAGGGAAGAATAGTAGAATTAAGTGGAATATCGAACTCAGTTTGCATTTCCTTGCCAATTGCGTAACCAATATCGGAACATAATGCACAATTAACAGCTGCACTAGGTGCCTTTCTAAGCTCTGATAGACTACAGTTACCTGCAATAACTGCATTGACCTTTGCTCCCATATCTTCTATCAGTCTTATTAATTCTTTCACATCAGTATCCACCTCTGTTCTCTCTGGTCCCATCTTTCCGCCTACAATATTTACTGATTTTGATAACTCCTTTTTGAGTTCTGCATTTGGTGGGTCCATGAACTTAACTATTTGTTTAAATACTAAATCAAATCCACTGCGATACTCCCCTGAAAAACCTTCACAATGTATACTCATTACCTCAGCTTTTATATCCTTCTTAAGATTGTTTATAATTTCATCCACATTGTCACCAATGATTCCAGTAGCACAGCTAGTTGCCACAAAAATTATATCTGGCTCATATTTTTTATCAACTTCTCTAATAGCACCTATTAATTCTTTTTCTCCACCATAAATAACATTTTTTTCACCTATATTACTGCTTACCACAGGTTCATATTTTGAACCGCTGTTACGACTATTTGTTAATTTATAGGAATGCTTTACTCCATAAGCACAACCACTTGGACCATGGGTAATAATTACTGAATTTTTAATTCCACTTAACACCTTAGTAGCAGTCCAAAACTTACAGGGACGAGTATGACTACCTTGCAAATTAGTTTTTATTTTTCCTTGTTTCGCCAAATCATATAGTTCACTTAATTTTCCGTAAAATTCTATACTATTATCAATACTATTAGACATACTACCCCTCCTATTTAATTGCATTTTCTGCTATGCTAATAGCTGCTCCACTGCTTTTTTAATGCCTTTCTTTATACCTTCATAGGTTTGAATAAACTTTATCCCTTTTTCCTCAAGTCGTTTTACTGGTTGATCTCCAGCTCTAAGTGCTAGTACAACATTACAATCACCTATAGTTCTAATAATTTTATCAATCTTATCTTCATGATCATCACAGTCTTCTACTCCTGTACAATATTTATTAACGCTTCTCTTTTCTAAGAATTCTATATTTCCTCCAGAATAAGTATAAATAAGAAACTCTTCTGCATGTCCAAAGTGTTGATCTATATTTACACCAGTTTTTGTAGCTATGGCAAATTTATAATACTCATTACTTTTTCCACTATCCTCTATTTGAGCAGATTCTTTTTTATTACTACATCCAGCAAAGCAGCTTTGCAAATTTCTAAAATCTATAGATCTATCAAGAGATAAAGTACCAATAGCATCCGCTCTACATTGTTTACAATGATACATTTGCTTTACATACTTCTCACATTCTTTTCTCATTTCATTTAATTCAATATTACTAACTAAAGGTTTATCTTGAAAAACACTGTCTTCAACTGGTATTAACTGCATTATATTAGTTATATAAACTCCTAAATCTTTTATCTTCTTTATAACTTCAACAATATGCTTATCATTCACACCTTTTATCATTACAGTGTTAACCTTACATATTACACCTTTAGAAGTTAAATACTTAAGACCTGTCAATTGATTATTCATAAGCATTTCTGCAGCTTCCTCACCTGTATACTTTGTTCCCAAATAGTTTATTTCTTTATAAATTTGTGCTCCAATTTTTTTGTCAACTGAATTAATAGTTACTGTAATATGTGAAACACCAAGAGATATTAGTTTATCTGCATAGAAAGGAAGCATTAAACCATTTGTAGATAGACAAAATGTTATATCTGGATCTTCTTGCTTTATAAGTTCTATAGATCTTTTAGTTTCTTCGAAATTAGCAAGTGCATCTCCAGGACCTGCTATACCTAATACTTTCAGATTGGGTATTTTATTTTTTACCTCTTTAAACTTATATAAAGCAGCTTCTGGTGTAAGTACCTCACTAGTTACGCCAGGTCTACTTTCATTTGGGCAATCAAACTTTCTGCTGCAGTAATTACAACTTATATTACATTTGGGAGCTACAGGTATATGCATCCTTGCAAATTCATGAGCTCCTTTGTTATAACAGGGATGGGTAAAAGTTTTTTCCATATTACTATTTTTTATATTTATATTCATAACTTTAATTTTTTCATTCCCTTCTTTAGTAGTACTTGCTAAAGCCCTTTGCTTTTTCTGCGGCTTTATTATTTATAATCTATATATTAATCGACTGTATAAGGATACAAGCGTTGATTTCACTTATTAACATAGTCAAGTCCTATAATCATAAACTTAGTTTCTTACGTAAAAACTACTTTTTATACTTTAGGACTTGACTATTTTTCTAGATCTTTTAAACCATAATTAATTTGTTTCTTTTAACTATTGGCAGCTGAAATTACCATACATTTAATAACCATTCTTTTTTATGATTGTGCTCCATATCAGCAAATAATGTATTAGCAATAGTTTCTGCTAATAATTCTGCTCCTTTATAACCAATTACAGGATGTTTCCACAAACCAGCTCTATCGAAAGTAGGAAATCCTACTCTAACCATAGGTATATTGTTGTCAATAGCAACATATCTGCCCTTTGAATGTCCCATAATTAAATCTAACTCTATTGATTTGTTTTTTATTCTGCTTTCTAATTCCCATAAATCCGCATTACATATTACTTCAATATCACAATTAGCTTGTTTTTTTATTTCTTCAAATCTTGGATCTCTTTTATAAGTTTTATTATCATCTCCCAATAGAAGTAGTACTGGCTGTAGTTCACATTCTAAACAGAACTGAGCAAGTCCTATTACTAAATCTGGGTCTCCATAAATAGCTACTTTCTTATCAGCAAAGAACATATGAGCAAGATCTGCCATAGCATCAATAGCTTTTCCACGTTCCTTAACTAAAGACTCAGATATTTTTTTGCCAGTAAGCTTAGCTATATTTTGCAGGAATTTATCTGTATTCTTTATTCCAATTGGAGTTGGTCCAATTACTGCTGGAACATTAAATTCATCCTGTAAAAATTGAGCTGAACTGCCACCTTCATATTTACACAAAGCTATTGTACCAACAGAATTAGCACTATCTTTTATATCTTCTATAGTAGTATTTCCATAAGCAAAACCTGATTTATCTGGCATTATAGGAGCATCAAAGGTTTCCGTATCTACTAATATATTACCTTCAACCTCCATTTCTTTTAAAAGATGTTTTACTTCAGTTACATCACCAGGATTAACCCATCCAGTAATAATATTTAACTTACCATTAGGTTCTCCTTTCTTTGCTAAAGCAGAAACAAGAGACTGCATTGCTATATTATATCCACTTACCTGACTTCCGTTGTAGCTTGGTGTATGCATAGGAAGCAAAATAACTTTTCTATCTGGATATTCTTTCTTTAATTTTCTATTTATCTTTCCCACTGTTCCTTCAATATCATCACCTATAGTTTCCGTTGAACAAGTAGTAATAATAGGGATAATTTTTACATCTGGATATCTTTGTATAAGTGTTATTACACCCTCTTCTATTCTCGTAGTCCCACCAAATACAGCAGCATCTTCATGTAAAGAAGAAGATGCAATGTCAAAATTTTCCTTTAGATGTTGAGCAAATAGTAATCTTACAAAAGTACAACAGCCTTGTCCACCATGTACTAAAGCTATGCAATCTTTTATGCCTATACTGGCAAACTGCGCACCACAAGGCTGACAAGTAAAGATAGGGTTTATTACACCAGCACGTTCTTTTTGTTTTATTTCTAAAGACATGTTATCACCTCTCAAATAATTTATGACTCGTATCTTATTACTTTTATTAGTCTAATTAACTCTATACTTTAAATCCTGTTAATAAAAAGGAACATTCAATTCTCCATTTAGTGATTTAGTTATAGTTGTATAAATAAGCTTTTCTTTAACTAAATTCATTAATTCTTTCTTTGCATTTACGTCCATATCATCTATCCAAGAAAATTTATCCCTAAGCTCAGCAACAAGAATTTTTGCATCTGCAAAATTACATTTTTCTTGTGATGTTTCTATCTTTCCAATACTTATTTCTTTTCCTGCTAAAATATCTGTGGCCTTAACCATAACACCCTTTATGTTTTGTTCTCTATCCCATGTTCTTGAATGGAACTGCCATAAACAGCGCTCTTGGATAAATGAAAATATTTCTTTAGCCTTTTCTTCCATAATCTATACACCCTCCCTTATATCTTCCGAAGATAATTTCCAAAGTGGTGAATAAATGCCATTATACATATCTCTTGCCATATTTACAGCCCCTTCAAATCCCATGTACGGACCATTGTGGTATGCATGTCCGTTAACATATGGTATCTGCAGCTTCTTTACCATTTCACCTACTCTAGGTCCTGTAAGAATAAGGTCTGGTTTTACCATATCTAAAACTTCAAAGAATTCAAGTTCATTTCCATCATCTATATAAATCGTTCCTTCTCTACCTCTTGAAATTACTTTTTCAAAGTCCTCTTGATGACCGAACTTAGATGACATTGCTACTACTTCCATACCTAAATCATCCTCTAAAGCCTTGGTCCAGTGCCATAGTCTTGGTCCACCAGTCCATATACATATCTTTTTACCTTTTAGCTTCTCTTTGTACCAATCTAGTTTTTCTTGATACTTTTCTACTTCTTCAGCAATTATTTTTTCTGCTTTATCTTCTAAACCAAAGAATACACCAATCTTTCTCAATCCCTCTTTTGCATAATCAAATCCCCAAGTATCCACATCAATTCTAGGAATACCATATTTTTTCTTTAATTCATTAGCTATATACCCTGCTGATCTGGCACAATTTGTAACATTAAGTTTTGCTCTGTGCATTCCTCTTAATGAATCATAAGTACCATTTCCAGTAAAATGAGCTATAATCTGAACTCCCATTTTATCCATGTACTTTTGGAAAACATCAGCATCACCTTGAATATTATAATCACCAATTACATTAATTGTATAAGGACTTGTAATTTCTGGCTCCAGTGTTCCTACCTTTTCATCCATCCAAGCTATATTGAACACGTGATGACCTTTTGATTGACTTACTCCTGCAAAACCTGGACATTCTATGCAGAATATATCTACTTCACCTGCAAGTTCTGTCTCAACCTCTCTAACTACTGACTTCATATCATCTCCAATTAATGCAGTAGCACAAGTAGTGTAAACCATCATTCTCTTAATATCAGGAAACTCTCTAAAAGCTTCTAGCATAGTTTGTTTCAATTTTTTCATTCCGCCAAATACAACATGCTGTTCCTTCATATCAGAGGACCAAGCATATTTTAACTGAAAATTATCATTATCACTTGGATAACGCTTTGTGTGCCAAGTATTATAAGAACAACCAATAGGTCCATGAATCAACTGAATTGTATCCTTAAGTACGCCACCAATAACTAATTTTGCACCGCAATAGCTACAACCTCTTTCAGACAAAGAACCTGGAATAGTATTTACATTTGAGGCTGGTAAATATTCAGTTAAACTCTCTCCTGGCTGCTTTATATAACAATGTCTTTCACGTTCTGGAATAGTTTCATCGCATTTAAATAACTTTAATGGCATTTCTATACCTCCTATTTTTTTATTCTAGCTATTAAATTGCTGCCTCTCCTCTTTCACCTGTTCTTATCCTAGCAACATCTATAACATTAGTTATAAAAATTTTTCCATCCCCTGGATTTCCAGTACTATTAACTTTAATTATTTCATTTACTACTTTATCAACATCTTCATCTTTAACTAAAAGTATTATCATTCTCTTGGAAATTAATCTATATGCCTCTGAAGCTTGTTCGGCAACACCTTTATCTACAATTTCTCCTATAAGTGCATCCTCAATCATTACAAAATCCACTTTTTTCTTTCCACGTCCCATTACTTTTCTACAAGTGAAAAAAGGGAATCCAGCTTCAAGGAGAGCAGCCTTCGTTTTGTTAACCATATTCATCCTTATGATTGCAACTACTTCTTTCATTTATAATGAATCCTCCTTTTTATAATCCTTTAGTGCTTGAACTTATCGTATACGCTTCTTCTACTGGAGTAACAAATATTTTTCCATCTCCAAAAGCGCCTTTTTCTCCTGTCTTTGCATTTTTTATAATAACTCTTATAACATCATCTTTATCTTCATCATTTACAACTAACATAAGAATTTCCTTAGGTATTTCATCATAATAAATTTCCCCTACTTTTACTCCTCTTTGTTTACCTCTACCTACTACATCATATTTGGTAACAGCAGGAAAACCTGCATCATACAATTCTGATAGTACACTCGTAACCTTATCTGGTCTTATAATTGCTTTTATCATTAACATGATTTGACCTCCTTATTTAGATATGTTATAATGTTTTTACTTAAATATTTTATATTTTTGTACTTGGTATGTCTCTCATTCTCGCAAAATGAGGGATATATCTTTGTTTTTTGTTTTTCGCTCATCACCAAATAACACTTACCTTTCTTAATATACTAATCATTAAGACCATACTGCATTAGTATTTCTTCTAATCTCTCCTGTGTCATTGGTTTTGGTATAACAAACATTTTATTTTCATCTATCTTTCTTGCCAATTCTCTGTATTCATCTGCCTGCTCAGCTGTTGGATCAAAGTCTATAACGGATTTTTTGTTTATTTCTGCTTTTGTAACCATTGGACTTCTTGGTACAAAATGAATTAATTGACTCCCTAATTCCTTAGCAAAAGCATCAAGTAATTCATATTCATTGTCCACTTTTCTACTGTTACAAATTATACCACCTAATCTAACTCCACCACTGTTTGCATACTTTTGAATACCCTTTGATATATTGTTTGCAGCATACAATGCCATCATCTCTCCACTTGCGACTATATATATTTCCTGAGCTTTTCCTTCACGGATTGGCATAGCGAAACCACCACAAACAACGTCTCCTAATACATCGTAAAATACATAATCTAAATCCTCAGTGTAAGCTCCTAATTGTTCAAGCATATTTATTGAAGTTATTATACCTCTACCAGCACATCCAACACCTGGCTCTGGTCCACCGGATTCAACGCATTTAATTCCACCAAAACCTGATTTTAGTATTGCAGTTAAATCTACATCCTCTCCTTCTTCTCTTAATGTATCCAATACTGATTTTTGAGCTAATCCATTTAGCAATAATCTTGTTGAATCTGCCTTAGGGTCACAACCTACTACCATTATATGCTTACCCATTGTTGCAAGTCCTGCCGTCAAGTTTTGAGTTGTAGTGGATTTTCCAATTCCACCTTTTCCATAAATAGCCACTTGTCTCATTTTAATAATCCTCCCTAAAAATAAATTTTGATTACTTACAGTCTTCTGTAAGCATTATATTAGTTTATCTAACTTTTAACAGTTAGACTTTATATTTTCCTTTCTTATTTAAATTTATTATGTAATATAAAAAAGAAAGGATAATAAGCATAGTTTTCATTAACTACTTGACTTTAGTTATCTCAAATAGACCAACTTATACGAAAATGATTGAAACGAGTTTTAACACAACACTGTTATGTATTGATTTATATTATAAAGTACAAAAAAGTAAATTGCAATAATATTTTTAATAATTTTAAATTTTTGGTATAATTATATTGTTAATTTATCAATTTTTATGTTGTTTTATTGATAAATCGCTAAAATATTGTAAACATTATCATTCTTATTTCTGCTGGATTTGTTTAAAATTCATTATATTGTAAATGCAATTCATAATTTTTCATACTTTTTAGCACCATTTCGTCTAAAATATTTTAAAATAAATAAAAAGAGAGGTTATTTAAAATCCTCTCTTTAAAGTAACTATATAATAAAAGAATGGCTTTTATCTGATGCCAAGAACTCTGTTTATTATGTTTCTCCTACTATTTTTCCTGTCTCACTAATATCATATCCGCCTATACCTAGCAATTCCTTATGAAATTCTTTTGAATTTATAATATCTATTATTGCTTGAAATTCTGGTTTATTAACATCTTCTTTTTTAATTACTAAATCATATTTTTCCTTTTGTATAGGAATAAAATCAACACCTTGTACTTGTAGTGCAGTTTTTTCATTACCTACAGCTACATCAACATCTCCCCTTGCTACTGTGCTAGCTACTGCTAGGTGAGAAAAGTCTTCAACCGTATAGCCATTAACAGTTTTATGTGATATATTTAACTTTCTTAAGTGTTCATCAATTAATACACGCACACCGCAACCTTTTTCTCTATTCACCATAAGTACATCTGATCTGGCTAAATCTTCCCAGTTTGTTATATTCTTAGGATTTCCCTTTGCAACATAAAACCCCTGCATACGGCAAGCAAGATGAATAATTACACAAGGAGTACCAGGCAATAAACTGCGTACATAAGATATATTATACTCACCTGTGTCACCATTCCATAAATGACAAGATGCAACCGTTGCATTACCTCTATAAAGTTCTATTAATCCATTATAACTTCCAGTATAGTATCTTAGCGACTTACACCCATTAGGATGACGTTCTAAGTATCTAGTTAAAGTATCAAGAATTACATCCTGCCCACATATTATAAAAGCTTTATTGTCCTTCGATTGACTATCAAAATATCTCATTTCAGCTTTTAATGGTAACGTATCTACTCTTTGCCTTTGTAGAATCCCTTGTGATACACTCTCGCTAACTGTTCTACTTTTGTTTTTATAATACTCTACATCTTGCAGATCTATACGAACCTTTCTTCCCACACGATAAGAAGGTAGTTCTCTTCTCTTTATTAATTGATAAACCGTATTTTTCGAAATATTTAAAATTTCAGCAACTTCTTGTGTTGAAAGCGAAGTTTTATCCTTCATATAAACTAATCCACCTTAAAAAAATTTAGACTTTACATATCATCTTTTGTTTATTATTTTAACTTATCTATAACTATATTATCTGATATATTATTATATTTTTCAACATTTACTTCTGGATATTTTTCTAATATATCATTTATGATATTTTCCCCTCTTCACACTTTATTTCAATACACAGACCACCTTCATTAGTTACATTGAATTTTTTCCATACTCCTCACCATCCTACGTTACTATTCTATCATATACAGACTTTGTTTAAACACAAATTTAAAATTGCTTTCCTTGTTAACCTTTATTTTTTACTGCAATAATTTGAATACGCCTATAATCAGCTATCCATTGATTCTCTTTCCATATACTATTTTTGCAAAATTTTTCTGTTTCACATAAGATTTGTTCCATTTCTTCATATGGAATATTTGATAAATAGCTTGCAAAAAATTGACAAATCCAATTACGTAATCCTTTTTCACCATCAGCAAGTGGCGTTGGTCTATCATATTCAATTATATGTTCTATTTCAAAACCAGCTTTTTCTAGTAATAATTTATATTCCTCTTTTGAAGGAAGAAAAAATTCTGAATAATATGAATATCCATTTTGCTTTAGTGCTTTTTCAAATCCAGTTTGAATTTGATACACGTTATTTTTTGCTCCAAATTCACAAATCAATTTTCCATTATCTTTTAATGAATTATAAATAGAATACAATAATTTTTCTTGATTTGGTATCCAATGAAAAACAGCATTAGAAAAAACAGTATCAAAATAATTTTTAAAATCTAAATTTGTTGCATCTGCCACTTGAAAGTTTAAGTTTGGGTAATTTAATTTTGCCTTTTTAATCATATCTGCTGATGAATCTATTCCAATAACAGTTGCCCCGTTTTTTACCAACTCATTTGTTAGTCTCCCAGTACCACAACCTAAATCCAAAATTTTTTGGTTTTTTTCGACATTTACAAACTCAATCAGGGATTTGCCATACTCCGCTACAAAAGAATGTTTATTATCATATAAATCACTATTCCATTTCATAATTTGTTACCTCCATAAATTTATTTATTATATTATTACATAAAACTTTAATGAAGAATGTAAACTATGATACAATTAAATTTTTATACTTAACATTTGTAACTGTTCAGGCATTAACATTAATTTATTTTTTAATAAATGATGCTAGTTTGTCATATAACATAGCATCCATTTTGTTTACGACCTCCTGGCTTCTAGGTGGTGCCCATTTAGTATAGTAGAATTCAAGTCCGGCGTGCTAGTGGATGTTAAATGTTCTTATTGCCTTCTATTAATTCTTTCACACTAATACTAGGATTAGTATAACGTCCTCTGTTTTGTGTCTTATTCTTATAGTTAATAGCTTCTTTCGGGCACCACTGCACACATGCCATGCATTGTTCGCAATTGTGATGGAAACTTGGCTTATTATTTTGCATTTTAATATTGCTAACCGGACAAACTTTCTCACAAATTCCGCATCCAATACAATCATCGGAAACATTAAAGCCTTTGTCTTTTCTGGCATATATTACTTTTTGTCCAAAAGCCGTTGATAAATTCAGAGCCTCATTTACTTTGCCTGCTGGTTGCTGTGTTTTTGAAACTATCTTTCGTACCAAAGCAGGTATCTGATCAGTAGCAGTCTGATATTTCTCCGGGTTTCTCTCGTTCATTTTATACATCGCAACATAATTTCCAACCATAATAATTTTCTCTGCAAAATTAAGTGTCACACCTTTTTGGGCTAAAATTTTGGCAGGGACAGTTAACGCAACACCACTAATATTTCCACAGCCAGTCACAGCAAAAAAATATGCGTTTTTACTTTTTTCAAGCGACATTTCTCTTATAAATTGTGTTACTCTCCGAGGCAAATTAAAGGCATATGTCGGATAAACAAAACCTATATAATCATATACCATAGTACTGTCATGTCTTCCTTTCCCCATTGATATTAGCTCGCAATTTGGCAATGCCTCAGCAATTTGTTTAGCTACCTGTAAGTTATTTCCTGTTCCTGTAAAATAATAGACTACACTTTTCAATTTAATCTACCTCCTATAATATTAATTATATAAACTAAATATCTTTTTTATATAGTTATGTGTAAAATTTTAACTGACAGCCGCTGCCAGTTATTATTCAAGCTAATACAATCACTTTATAGTGATTTAGCTATATCAGTTAAAGTTGTTTTTTTAAGAGATTCTTTCATTGCGTTTTCGGCATCCTCCATATAACCTGCTATAAGAGACTTTAAATTATCAATTCTTGAATCTTCAATTAGAAAATCAATATCCATTTTAAATAAAGAACCATGTTCAACCGATAAAAATATGTCCAACAAAGTTATTTCGGCAATTGGTTTTGCCAAAAGTACTCCGCCCTTTGCCCCTTCTTTTGTTGCAGTAAGTCCAGCCGCATTCAGACTTCTCAAAATTCTAACTACTGTCGGCGCTGGTATTTTAAGAAATTCAGAAATTGTATTTGCTGATACAAACTCAAATCCATATTCATCCATTTTTTGATTTATCAAGAGACAAATCGTAATTGCACGCGAAAACTCTGTAGAATATGCCACTATACTTACCTCCTTATGTATTAACTATATAAACTATACACTTATTTTATATAGTTGTCAATTTGAATCACCGTGAAATGTCATGACTGTTGATTTGATGCTGAAGGTGCATATGTTCCGTCTTCCAAAATAGCTTCAAGTTCAGTATCCTTGATTTGCTCTGGCTTAATTCGTAAGTTCAAACAGAGCGTCTCCTTTTCCGGCCTTCGCGCGCATCTTCAGTACTGTACCTGGCTGGTTTGGGCTAATCATCATATTTCCTTTTTCTGTTGCAGTCATATTATACCTCCAATATTTATTTTTATTTGACTAAAATCATTTACGACGCTGCTTTTTATAATGTTGTTCCATCATTTCAATCATCTTGGGAGGTACTTCGCCGTTCGGCCCCATAGCATTTCGGAAAGCATCCCATAAGTCATCAAGTCCAGAGTTTTCACCCAACTGTTTTTCAAGCTCTGCTATAATTTTGGATTAACTTTTTTCTCAAATAATTCTAAAGGCTTTGAGTTGCTTCCTTCAAATATTACACTATTAGAGAAGCCTAAAATAAAATAACTATAATTAGAATTTATTTACCATGTAATTCACATAATTTCACATAAATTTCCCATAGGTTTCTTACAAACTTGTTATACATCTATGATATAGTAAGTGTATTATAAAAATACCGATTAAGTAAATATGAGGTAATTAATCATCTAAATTGAAATTTAATAGGAGAGATGAAAATGTTGAAAAGTAAAAAATTTATTTTAAGTCTTTTAGGTGCAATAACTACTTTAGGTATGGCAACTTTAAATGTTAATGCCCAAGCGTTAACTAACAGAGTATTTGGACAGGATAGAATTAAAACTTCTGTGTCGGTTGCCAATTCAGGGTGGACTAAATCTGACTATGCTATAATAGCAAATGCTTGGGATTTTCCTGATGCAGTATGTTCAGCACCGCTAGCATACAAGTATAGCGCACCTATTCTATTAACTAATAAAGAAGGACTAACAGATGAAACTAGTTCTGAACTTAGTAATTTGCAGGTGAAGCATGTATTTATAGTAGGTGGGAGTGGAGTTGTTTCACATAATGTGGAAGCTCAGATAGAGGCAAAAGGAATAGATGTACAAAGACTATATGGACAAGATAGATTTCAAACTTCAATTGCAGTAGCAAACCAAGTAGGTACATCAGGTTCTATAGTAATTACAAACGGCTATAATCCATATGAAGCTTTATCTATATCTCCTATAGCTGCTAAAAAAGGAATGCCAATTATTTTAACAGATAGAAAAGAAGCTCCAGATACTGTAGTAAATTATATAAAACAGAATAACATTACACAGACTTATGTTTTAGGAAAAGCGGATGGTATTACTGATGATGACGGAGTAGCTGATAATTCTATTTTCCCTAATCCTATTAGAATAACAGGGGCTAATCCATATGAAAGAAACATAAATATAATAAAAATGTTTAGCAATGATTTAGATTTTTCAAAAGTATACTTGGCATCAGGAAAAGCCTTTGCTGACGCATTATCAGGTTCAGCTTTAGCTGCGACTACCTCCTCACCAGTTATATTCGTGGACAGTAATATGCCACAAGTAACAAAAGATTTTATAACATCTGAAGCCAATTCCGTAAATAACATATGTGTTTTAGGCGGAACAGGTGCTATATCAGATGCAACAGTTCAGAAAGTTGAAACATTGCTATCCACCCCTGGTGGAAACTCAAATACCACAACTTCTTCAGCAATATCAACACAATAAATTTAATAGTTAAATGAATACCGTCTAAAACCTTAGTAAGTTAGACGGTATTTTTATTAAGATTACTTTTTAATACATAACAATTTTTCATATGAGCACATATAAGAAATGTGAGGAGATTAATGCTCCATTCTTAAATACTTGTATATTCACTACATATGCTTTGTTAAGGAAAGGGTGATTTATAATGAAGAATGTTGGTAAAATTTCTAGGGTATGTAAAGTAAAGTTAAGGCTTCATAAAAAGTTGACCATGAGAGGTCTATACTATAGGACATTAGTAAGTAAAATTTACAGTACTAAAAATAAAAAAGGTATAAAGCAAAATATTGGCATTGAACAAGAACATAGCATATGGGAAAGTAAACAGAAAACTTCTAGCGGAGGAATTTTAGATGATTCCTTATAGTGATTCTTATTTTTTCTACATTCTTTTACTACTTCTTTTACCTGCAATTATTTTAGGTATGATAGGTAAAAAAATCAAATGGTATGGAATATTTGTAAATTTTATAGTTTTATTTTTGATATTTGGTAACTCCATGCAGGAAGCCGGGTATTTGACATTTTTTTATTTAGCTGAGCTTTTGCTGATTAAAGTCTATTATTTAATAAGAAAGAAATTTGATTACAAGTGGATATTATGGATTATAGTTATTCTCTCATTAGTTCCACTTTTATATACCAAGTTTGGAAAGATGATACACTTTAGATCTATGGGGTTTTTAGGAATATCATATTTAACTTTTAAGGCAGTACAGATGATTATAGAAATATATGATGGACTAATAGATAATGTGAACATTGTAGACTTCTCTTATTTTATACTATTCTTTCCAACTATAAGCTCAGGCCCTATTGATCGATCAAGAAGGTTTATAGAGGAGATCAATAAACCATTAAATAGGAAAGAATATATAGAAAACTTAGGAGAAGGATTGTGGAAGATATTTGAGGGTCTAGGGTATAAATTTTTAATTGCTTATTATATTAATAGTCATTGGCTTAGCAAAATACCATTAAAGCATCATACCCTTAAACTAGGTCTAAAATACATGTATGCTTATAGCTTTTATCTTTTCTTTGATTTTGCAGGATATAGCCTTATAGCTATAGGAGTTAGTTATATCTTAGGTGTAAAAACACCAGAAAATTTCAATATGCCTTTTATAAGTAAGGATATAAAAGAATTCTGGAATAGATGGCATATGTCTTTATCCTTTTGGTTCAGAGATTTTATATATACAAGATTTGTTATGACTAGTCTAAAAAACAAATGGTTTAAAAGCAAATATACTGCTTCATATATAGGATATATGATTACTATGGTCATGATGGGACTTTGGCACGGTACACAAAGCTTCTACATAGTATATGGGTTATATCATGGAGGTTTAATAATACTCACTGATTATTTCCAGAGACAAAGGTTTTATAAAAGAATTAAGAACAATTTATATTGGAAGATCGCATCAATTGTCGTTACGTTTAATTTGACATGTTTTGGTTTTTTAATATTCTCAGGATATTTATTTAAATAGAGAAGATAGAAACACCTAATAAACTATATCAACGCTAGGAAACAGAGGTAGTATAAAATATGAAAAAACTCATAGCTTTTCTTTTTTCAATACTGTTTTGTTTTTTATTTATATTTGGAATGAAAGAATATTATGCTAATAAAATACATGATGAATATTATGATAAGGCAGCAGAAATGTTAACAGATAACAAATTTAAGAGTCTTATATTACAAAAAGAAGGAGTTAAAAGCGGGGATAATCTTTTGATGTTTGGTTCCTCTGAGTTTGAAGTTAGCAGAGACTATGCTACACATCCTTATAATTTCTTTAATAATAAGAAAGCTGGGTTTCAGGTGGACCTAATTGGAAGAGCTGGATATCAGTCTTTAGTCCATGCAGTAGACTTTGGGGCATTGGGTAAGGAATTGAAAAATCAAAAGGTGGTATTTGTGTTATCACCCCAATGGTTTACTAAGGGTGGTATATCTGAAAATACCTTCGAAGCTAATTCTTCTGAATATCAAGTGTACGGTTTTTTATTAAATCCTAGTATAGATAGAAAGCTAAAGATTACTTTAGCTAAGAGAATACTTCAAATCAGTAAAAAAAAGTCTAACAAAGATTTTCAGATTATGAGAAACTACTGTGAGCTATACTCTAATGATGACTTATACAATAGAGCGTTGCAATATAGTATGACTCCCTACTATTGGATAAGATATGAACTTTTATCAATAAAAGATGAAATAAATAGTGATAAACTCTTAAAGTCAAATAAAAAAATGTCTAAATACGAAAAAGAAATACCTAAGAATATTAATTGGAACTCTGAACTAAAAAACGCAGTAGATAATGCTAAAAAGAGAAGCCATAATAAATTTGGTATGGATGATAGTTCTTATAAAAATATGACAAAGAAAGGGTTAAAAAATGGGTCTATGAAGAACTCCTCTTATAAGGTATCACCTGAATATGATGATTTTAAGCTACTTCTAGATGTTTGCAAGGAAGAGGGTATAAGACCTTTAATTTTAAATATACCTGTGAATGGAAAATGGTATGACTATTGTGGTTTTAATAAGGCGGATAGGAAAGCTTATTATAATAAAATAAATAAAATTGTTAAGTCATATGGTTTTCAAGTAGCCGATTTTTCAAATCATGAATATGATGATTATTTTTTAAAGGATGGCTCACATTTAGGCTGGAAAGGGTGGATTTATGTTAATAAAGCAATTGATCAATATTATCACGAAAATTAAAAATAATATAGTTTATATGATTGTGTTTTATTCATCAATAATGATTGCATTAATATTTATTTTTATCTATCTTACTGTTACTAAAGTTAACTTTATATATAATGAATTTTAGTGGAATTTAATAGTTACAAAACCCATTTCATTTAATATTCTATGAAGTTTCATATAACACCATATCTCATATAGCTTACAGAGTTTCTTTGGTGTTATTTTATAAAGACCTTCACTTGGAAATCAATAGCAAAGAAAAAAGTGCTCCATCCTCACAAGATTAGCACTTTTTCCTTAAATATATTCTATCAGTCAATAAAAGTGTGGTGAATCTCACCACATTTTACTGAACTTTTTCGTTTCCAATTTTCTTTATTAATTCCAAAATTTTATTTTCATCTAATTTTGTGTACTTCTTAATCTTTTCTAAAGGTTCACCTTCTTTTATCATCTCTGATGCTGTTTCTATTTTTTCTTCCATCTTTCCTTTTTATAATTTATACATGTACAGTAAATATTTCCTTGTTATTTTCAATAATAACTTCCTTTTTATATTCTTTATTTTCGTTAAAATTAAATACAAGTAAGAACCCTTCATTCATACCATGAATATCCAAATAATCACTAAGCTGTACTACCCCTTTTTTATGATATTTTTCCCCTCTCCACACTTTAAGTTCAATTATATACTTAAAATTATTGTAAGTTATAACTATATCTAATCTCTTGCACTCTGTGAAAGCGATTCACACCAAATCATAGATTTTGGGTTCTCTGCTTTTCTTCTGAAATTTGAACTTCTTTAAAATCAAATCCCACACCATTAATTATAGGTTTAATAAAGGCAAGAAATAAAAGTCTTCCTTCCCTTTCTATAAATGCAGCATCTATATGGCTATATTGTTCTTTTATAAATTGCTGAAACTTAAGTAATATTTTTTCGATACACAGACCACCTTCATTAGTTATAAACTTGTCTTTAAAATTATATTTACTCATATCTTTGTAGGTTGTTCTTGATTTTGAAAGCATATAATTGTAAATTATTTCTTCAAATATTTTATTGCTTATTTCAATTCCACTAATTCCTTTTCAAAAACCAAATCTCCTATACCTTCAAAACTTATTTTTATTGGTAAGTATTCTTGGCTTTGTTTTAATTTATTGTTTCTCTTTCCATAAATCTATAGTTACTTTAATTTCACCACACTTACAACAACATGTAACTCTCCCATCCCTTAAAAATAAAGCTTCCACACTAATTAAATATAATTATTACAAAAAAACAAAAATATATATTTCATAATAAAAAAGTCAAATTTCTAAAAATAAAAATTACTACTCTACCTATTTTTTAAAAGTTGTAATCCTGTAACGTTTACAGTTTGTTAACATTTTTTATCTTCCTGCTTTACTACCCTCTGTATATATATTAGTTGTAAGCTAAATTAAAGCTGCTTGGAGAGTGAATTACCATGGTAAACAACAAAAATATAACAGAGCATTATTACAGAAATGAGGATGGCATTATACTTTACAAGGTTGAAAGCAGTGAATGGTTTCAAAATGGAATCCTAAAAAAAAGCTTTCGCTGCTACAGTAAAGATAAAAGCGAAGAATGGATTTCAGATTTTAAAAATATTGAACCAGTGCTTTATGCGCTCCCATCTGTAATAAAGGGTATAAAAAATAATGAAACTATTATATATGTGGAAGATGAAAAATCCGCCGACGCGCTAATGAACATGGGTTTCATTGCAACTACAAATTTTGGCGGTCTTAAAAGCTTTAACAAGTTCAGTAAAAAATATAGTGAACAAATAAAAAGAGCTGACATTATAATCTTCCCACATAATAGTAATCGCAGCAAAGAGTATTCTAAAGCTGTATGTAAGACTTTTAAAAACTGCTGTAAAAGCATAGGAATTATAGATCTTCCTGACCTCAGGGAAAATATGAGTATTGCAAACTGGATTAATGAAGGTGTAACAAAAAAACAACTGGAAGAGCTAATAAACGGCCCAGAGGTAATCAGTAAAACTACAAATTACAATTTTCCTATACATGTGGAAGATGGCTGCTATTACAAGTACTATAAGGGCAAAAAAGTCTTTATCACAAATTTTATAATCGAACCTAAACATATAATTATATCTCCTTATGAAGACCTCATAAAATGTGAATTAAAGCAGTGTAATAGCAATCGTGTTGAGGAGAGAATTTTTACTCCACAGGATTTTAACGATGCACTATCCTTTAAAAAGGCTGTTAACAGCTTTTCTATGATTTTTAATGGCTCCACTTCAGATCTTCAGCATATAAAAGCAGCAGTATCTGAAAATACAACCAATATTATAACTGGAGTTACCTATGAAGGCTTGCATAAAATAAATAAACAATGGTTTTTTGTTGATAACGATAATGCTGTAAGTGAAAAGCTTTATTTTAATTCTTCAGCTCTAGTCCTTGAAGATTTTAGAGAAGCTCACAGCAATTTATTGGAATTTCCCTGTATCACAAAGGAGGAATTACGAAAAATAGCACCGTCACTTTTTAACTTTAATGCTCTATCTGTAACTGCTACTTTAATTCCATATCTCTGCGGCTTGTTTCTAAAAGGTAAGCTTGAGCATATTGGAATAAAATACAACCATCTTCTAATAGAAGGTCAGAGCGGCAGTGGAAAAAGCCAGACTCTAGAGAATATAGCCGCTCCCCTCCTTGGATATAATGGAAATATTCTAGATGCCAGCACCTGTACCAACTTTGCTTTTACAAAACTTGCAAGCAGCAGCAACTTTCTTCCTTTAATTATTGATGAATATAAACCCAAAAAAATTGGTACTTATAGAGTTAACCTAATTTCAAACATAATGAGAAACTCCTATGATGCCCACAAAACTATAAAAGGAACTCAAAACCTGGGGAAAAATATTGAATTTATCCCTCGTTCTTCTGTAATACTCTGTGGTGAAATGGGCATTACAGAAACTGCCAATATTGAAAGAAGTCTTAAAATCTTCTTATCTACCTCTAACCTTACTAAAGACACTAAAAAGAATTTTGTTAATCTTAAAGAAAACAGTGAACTGTTATCCAAGCTTGGAAACAGTCTATTAATGGGAGGATTAAAAATGAGTGAAGAAAACCTAAAAACTGCCTATAATATGTTTTACAAAAAATTTTCCGGCGACAATATACATAGTGAGAGAATAAAAGAATCTATAACAAATGCTCTTTTAGGACTATCCCTTCTTTTAGAAGTGTTTGCAGACTTAGGGCTTAATTTTAAAGAAGCTACCGGCTACTCCTCTAAGGATATAGAAACTGCCCTTAAAACTTCTGTTGTAAAGGAACTTTTAGAAGATAACGCTAAAAGCAAAAGTGTTGTGGATATTACCCTTGAGACTCTTAATAGAATGGCCGCAAATGGTGAACTTGTACAGGGTGCTGATTATAACTGTACAAAGGACTTTGATGGTGACAAGGTACTTAGACTAAATTACACTGTATTCTATGATAGGCTCCTCAAATACTGCAAAGACCATAATCTTGACATAGAAGTGCTCACCCTTGGAGGCTTTAAAAAGCAGATAAGTAAAATGAACTATTGTAAAGCTTATAACAAACCTACTTCTTTTCATGTTACTAATACTTTTAATGGTACTAAAAAGACTTTTAGAGCTGCGGTTCTATATGTGGACAAGCTTAAAGAAAATAATATAGATGTGGATTTTATGGTTGAATAGAAATTTAATAAGGGGTTGTAGCACTTATAAAGAACTACAGCCCCTTATTACAGATAACCACCATGTAAAATCGACCTAGTTATCAATATAACTATTTTATATTAAAAGAATTTCAACTTTTTTAAATATTTCTTTAATTTTGCAACAGCTTTTTTCTTTCTCTCTATTGCTGATCTGTAACTTATACCTTTGAATTTTCCATAATCCTTTAAAGTCCTATTATGATAAAAATACCAATAAATAATTTCCTTTTCTTCTTCATTAAGCTTTTTTAAAGCTGCCCGTAAAATAGTTTTCTCTTCCCTTTTTATACTATCCTCTTCTATATTAAAATCAGAAACTAAAGTATTTATAAACTCGAAGCCATCTTTATTTAAACTATGAAGACTACAGCAGCTTGCTTCTTTTTTATTCTTTCTTAGAACCTGATACACTTCTGTTTTAATAGTGTTAAACACATAAGTTGTAAAAGCACTGCTTTTATGAGTATCATAGATATTTATCGCTTTAATTACTGCCGCTTGTCCAACAGCAATAAAATCTTCAATATCATAGCCCTTTATATAAACACTTCTAGCAGTCTTAATAGCAAAAGGCGTGTACTTTTCTATTATTTTTTGGGTAGCTATTTTATCTCCTTTTTTTGCTTTTAAAATCATTTCATTTATGTCTTCGCTCATGTTTAAATCCCCCTGTTCTTTAGATTATAAAAATAACCTTTTGTTTGTACAAACTATCTTCAATACCTTTAATTTTTTTCTTTACTTATTATTCTTATCTCTTCAACCAGATTATTGATCATAATTAACTTTTGTATATTTATATAAGATTTAAATATTTCATTTTGTATTATTTTCTAAAAATTTAATCATTTACCTATTCAGTTTTCTTGTAAAAATGCCGGCGTTATTTGGTAAAAATTTCTATTTATATTATACATTTTTTCTCAGTAAATTGCAAATTTTTGTAAATTATGTTTTTTGTAAATTATAATTTACAAAAAACATAAAATAACATATTATAATGATCAGAAATTTTTAACTTATTCTGTATGAAATATATAAAAAAAGCAGGTACAAGAATTATTTTATTCTTGTACCCAGCTTCTAATCTTCACTAGACTTATCAATAACTTTCGAAAGATTATTTATGCTCTGTGTTAACACTTCAAGCTTGCCCTCTAGTCTCACCAGCAGATATACAGAAACTGCTATAGGAAATCCCAGGTTACCTATCATGTTTACAAGATCATTACTCATAAGCTAACTCCAACAATACTTATTTAACTTCAAGCTTAGAGCTACTTTTATCAGTAAGTTCTGCAGAATCTTTCGATTTTAAATCTCCACCGCTGGTTGTGAATATGTTTTTAGCTAGTATCACATCCATAGCATTCTTTACCTCTGCTTCAGTAATGTCTTCCTTAACATTACTCACTCTTACAGCTGTCTTTTTACCTGACTCATTTAAAAAATTCATAACTAATGTTTTACTCATCTACTCTACCCCCTTAAGCATTCATTATTCCACTTTGATCTTCTCTTACAACTTCATCTAAAGTTTTTCCAAGAAGCTTACCAATTTCAATAGATACATCATAAAGATCCTGCTCTGCTGCTGTAGTCTTTACCTTTTTGAAATTCTGAGATTTTATTTTCTCTTTACCCTTGGCATCTACACCATCCTTATATTTGATAATTAATGTAGTTTGCAGTTTTGTTGCTGTTGCAGCCATATTTATCAACTCCCTTCACTTAATATATATACAGTTCGAGGAAATGTAGGAAGCAGAATTTTTAAAAAAGTTATAAAGAAGTTTACCTTTCATTTTAGTTAACATAATTAAGCAATTGTCAACTATAGGTCTTTTATATTTTCTATCTGCTGGGATTATTAATTCATCTAAAATGAAATAAGCCGCCAATTATAAAAACTTTGGCGGCTTGATTGAGGAAGTTGCACCTTATTTACTATGGAAGCATACATTATAATAATGACATTTATAACATTGGAGGTCTTATGGTATGTGTACAGCTATTACATTACAATCTATGCAAGGTGAGAACTTTTTTGGAAGAACCATGGACTTTTCCCATCCCATTGAACCTGGGGTTTATGTAATACCTAAAAATTACAAATGGCATAGCCTTATAACAACGGAAAAATACATTGATAACTATAGCTTTATCTGTATTGGTCAAGAAACCGAAGGCATGTTAGGTTTTTTCGATGGTGTAAATGAACGAGGATTTGCTGCCGCAGTCTTATACTTTGCAGGTTATGCTTATTATGATTTACCTATAAAGGATAAGGAGCAGATTGCTTCACTAGATTTTCTACATTATATTTTAGGACGTTGTGGTTCTGTGGATGATTTAAAGTCTTTATTAGAAAACATCCGTATCGTAGGTATACAAGATCCAGTTACCAAAACAGCTGCTCCTTTACATTGGATTGCTACTGATAAAAGTGGCAAATGTGTTGTTATTGAACAAACTAAGACAGGTCTTGAAATAATTGATAATCCCATAGGTGTCATGGCCAATAGTCCTGATTTTAACTGGCATATGACCAATCTAAGAAATTATATGGATGTATCAATTAATCAACAAAAGAAAGTTTATTGGGGAAATGTATCATTAACCCCTTTTGGTCAGGGTGCAGGAACCATACATCTCCCAGGAGGCTTTACCTCTCCTGAGCGTTTCGTTCGCACAGCATTTCTAAAAACACATGTGACAGTTCCGAAAAACCGGTCCGAAGCAATTATGACATGCTTCCATATTATGAACAGCGTTTTTATTCCTAAGGGTATTGTCTTAACTGATAAAGGAACCGCTGATTATACGAAATATATTGCTTTTATAAACACTAATACATGCGAATATTATTTTAAAACTTATGAGAATAATCAAATCATAAGGGCAAGTCTCTGGGATTATTATATGCTTAGTACTCAACCAATCTTTCTTGGAAGCGTTGTATTCCCTGTATAATTTGAACGTAGTTAGTTGTATAAACTCCACTTTAAAAAAGCATAATAACATATTTATACAATTCCATCAACAGTAAAATCCTTTAATTGCATTTAGCTCGCCTCCCTATAGAAAGAGATTCTCCAAGAAGTGTATACTTGCAGAACCTCTTTCTATATTTTACAAAACAATTTATTAACAATCCTTACTTGCTACCTTTAGTAATTTCTCTGTAAAATAAAAATGTGGTAAACCTCACCACATTTTACTGAACTTTTTCACTTCCTATTTGTTTCATTAATTCTAAAATCTTATTTTCATCTAGTTTTGTGTACTTCTTGATCTTTTCTATAGGCTCTCCTTCTTTTATCATTTCTGATGCTATTTCTATCTTTCCTTTTTCTATTCCTCTTTCTTCAACCTTAGGATCGTAAAAACTCTTCACCATATCTTTAACCTCCTCATCAAAATCCTTATATTTTCCGTACATGCTTAAAAAATATGAATTAATGTTTTCTATAACAGATGTCATTTCATCATAATCTTCCAATGTTATCTTACTATTATTATACGATAAATCTATAGCTTTTAAAGTATCTTTTATAACTATTTTCAAATCATTATATACATGTATCATCTTATCTTTCTTTTCTTCAAAAGATAAATTGCTAATATTTATTTTATACATTCTTTTTCTTAATTTAAATATCTGCTACTTTTCTTTTCAAAGTTATTGATTTCCCTATCAGCATAATATAACTTTGCTTCATAAGATATGTTGTCTTTATAAGCTGAATTAAGAAAGTCTATTTATTGGTTTAGAGTTTTTTAGAGTAAATATCCTCTTTAAAATTTTATCCATCTGAATATGTTTTTTTCTCTTTTTACTTCCATAACTTTGCTTTTCTTCTTTTATCAAAGTTATAGGATCTTCTTCTTTAACACATGAATAGACCATATTATATCCCTCCAATGCTTATAGATATAGTATGGTCTATTTTACCAGACAATATGCAAACATTTGTTCTTATTTGATATTATTGTTTTTTATGTACTGATCGTAAGTATACTCTCCAACATCCTTAGCATATTTTAAATTTAATAATTTCATAAGTTTTGTAACCTGCTCAATAGGTCTCTTGTATGAAATACATTTTAATCCGAAATCACCAAAATGCTGCATAGATTTATTCATAGCCTCAACCATATAGCCTAGTATTTTCTCATACTCCTCAGAATCCGTGTTAACTGAATTCTTTGTTGTATTAAAAGGTAACATTCTAAACTTAGTATCCTTTAAGTCTACATAGCCTCTAAAAGAAGAGAACCTTTCTTCAAATTCTATAGTCTTAATTTTATCTCTTATCTTCGAAAGCCCCCAACCTGTTAGTTGTGACTTATCAGCTTTTATAATTACACGATTGTTAAATTTTATATACCATCCAGCCAATTTTTTATTACATTCTGCTTTATATACAGAAACCGAACCATTGAATCCTTTTTCTTTTACTTGTAGTTCAATAACTTTCACCTGCTTTTCCTTAGGTAATGGATCGATAACAAAATTATTTAATATAATTCTTATACCATTCTCTAATGCATCACTATGCTTTTCACTTATTACTTCTTCAAGAGATACTATAAAAGTACCTTGGGCAAATCTCCTTATTGTATCTTCTTTAAGATTGGTTACTTTAATGGTTGTCCCAACTGTTTTGTTTTTATTCTCTATTATCTGCTTAAACTTAATATCCCAATCTCTCTGTCTTTGCCAATCAACCACATCAATTATTACCTTAAAATATTCCTTTTCTGTCGCTGACTCAACTGTTATCATATTCCCTATTTTAAAAATAGCTCTTTTCATACCAATACCGAATCTTCCTACTGACTCATCATCATAACTGCTTGTCTTATCATTGCCAAATCTAAATGCAGATTTAGTAGCAGTATCTATGCTAATGCCCCCACAGTTATCACTTATTATAAATTTGCTTTTATCAATTGTTATTTTAATTTCAAAATTTGTTAAATCATTTGTCTTTCTATTTTTCTTAGCAGCATCAATGGAATTATTCACTAAATCTAAAATTGCATCTTTAAAATCGATATCCCTTGTCAGTATGCTAATGAAAATATCTTTATATGGCTCCATAGAAATTAAATTATTACTTATTTTTACCATCTCTAATATTATTGATATCAATATAATATTATTCATAAATACTACAAATCATTACAACATTTTCACTGATGAAAATAAAAGTCCCTTCAGATCATATTTATACTGAAAAGACTGATGTGAACCTGCTGTAATTAAATATTCAATACCTCAATCAATTTATCTTTAAGCTTCTTTTCTTCCTCACTTCCATTAGTGGGTAATCTTAATATTGGTATATTATATTTCGCTAAAATTCTATCTTTCATCTTATCTCGTTCTAATTGCTCTGGATTATTTAAATGAAAGGCATATCCATCTACTTCTACTACTAAAACAGGCATTTTGTCTATTTTTCGAAATATGAAAAAGTCAGTATGAGTTAATGGACTTGTTACATATTTTAATTCTTTTTCATCTAATTTCGAAGTATCACGAATAAGCATATTAAGTTGGTAATGTAAAACCTTACCTAATGACTTGAATTCTTCATAAGCTAATACTTTTTCTATTAACGAATTCATTAAATTTTCAGAATTATATTTAGAAACTTTTTTATTCTTTTTAATAAACTCCAGCAATTGTTCAGAATATGAACTATATAGCAAGTCAAATATAGAATATATACTGCTATTTATGATTTCCAGGTTGTTATATTGTATATATCTGATTAAATCTCCAATATTACTGCTATTCAGCAATTCTTCATTGTCAGAAACAACGATAATTAATTTGTTCTCCGCTCTTGATATAGCTACATTTAAAAGATTAGCATTATCCATAAAATCATTTGCTTCATTTGAAACCGTTGAAAGGATAATAATTTTCTTTTCTCTTCCTTGATATTTATGTACTGTATCAATTTCGATATTTTCATTACTAATTACATCTTTTAATTCCTTTATCTGATTTCTATAAGGTGACGCTATTCCTACAGATTTATTTCCTTTTAATTTTGGGATTATTTCTTTTAATATTACATCTATCTGCCTCTGATTATAATGGTTTCTTTCATGATTACCTTTTACTGTCTTATACACTTCTAAAGGTTTATCACAGGAACTTTCATCCGTTAAAATAATCAGTTGATTATCATAAAACTTTTTATTACAAAAATCTATTATTTTAGGATGACACCTATAATGCTCCCTAAGTAATGTCTTTGGTACCTCACTATACAGCATGCTTATTGAAGCTAACAGACTATTCTCTGAATATTTATAGCCTTCATTTAACTTATATCTCTCATAAATACTGTTACTAATATCTTTATTCTCTTTAGTAACTACATTAGGTAATTGTTTTAAATCTCCTACAATAACAACATTTTTAGCACAAGAAAAAGCCAAAGCTCCAGTAACTATATCAACCTGAGAAGCTTCGTCTATGATAACATAGTCAAACAAATAATTCTTACTTGCACATTTTCTTAAAGAATGAGTTGTACTAAGTATTATAGGATATTCGTTAATGAAATCACCAAAATTCTTCCACAATACATTTTCATCAAAAATCGTTCTATTTTTGCTTTTATTAAATCTTTTATATAATGTATGCTTTAACAAAGCCATAGAGTTTTCACTGAATTTTTTCATTTCACCATCAAAACTATATTTATCTAAGACTCTTTCTAAGGTTTGAATTTCTTTATTTAATTCTTCCAATTTTAATTTATAGTACAATTCTTTAAGATATTTTTCTATGATTTCTGGGGAATTATTATAAAACCTAAAATTCCAAATCCTATGAGTAAATAAAAATTTAACCTTATATATGAGTTTTATGTACTGATGCTTTTCTAAAATCATATTATATTGAAATAATAATGATATTATTTTTTCTGAACTCAATCTTAGCAGCGAACGTGATAATTGAATTTTGTCATCATTACTGTAGATTTTAAAATATTCTTCTTCAGTAATTAAATTTGATTTTTCGATTTTTAAAGCAGCTAATTTATTCTTTTTCTCTAGCATTTCTTCCAACATTTTTTGAGAATTCATCAAATCCGCTTTTATTTTTTCTAAATTTTCGTTATCTAATCTATAATTGCCCATATTAGGATATTGATTATTTTGAGATTGAAAAAAACTTTTTCTATTCTCATTATTACCTAAATATGCTGCTATAAAGTCAACATTATATTTCTTAAGTTTTTCAAAAACATTCAAAGTAGCAGAATTATTATTTGAAACAACTGCCACAGTTTTGTTATCTATAATAGCATTTGCAATAATGTTTAGTATAGTCTGAGTTTTGCCAGTTCCTGGTGGCCCTTCAATAATACTAATTTGATTACTCAAAGCTTTTTCTGCAGCTTCCTTTTGACTTATATTAAATCCGAAAGGAAATATTATTTGTTTATTATTTTTTAAATGTCTTATTGTTTTTTGGTTTAAATAGTTAGCTAAAACACTACTTGGACTAATGGCAGTCATAGCCTCAAACTGTTTGCTAATAAAATCATTATCGTTTTCAAAATCGATATTACTTGCAAGCTCCTTTAGGTATGTAAAACAATTCTTAGAGGTTGAATTTTTTAAAGCATTCTTTTCTATAGTTAACTCTGATATATGATATAACTTATGATATCCAGTTTTAAATATTAATCTAATATAATTATGCTCTTGGAATTTAATAATCTTAATTATCCCTAATATTGGAATTTTATCTTCGTAGACAATAACTGCTTGTGTATCAATTTCTATAAAATTGGTACTCCATACAACATTGTAATTGCTATATGTATAAGTTTTATTATTTTTAAAAGTAATGCAACACTTTTGATTAGACCTTTTACAATATGTAACCTCTTCTGTTTTATCTTCATTCTTTATAAGAATAAGGTTCTTTTCAATATTCAAAATTACTACCTCTCATTTTTGTCGTTCTATATGTTATTCATATTAATAACTTATTTGACATAAAATTTCAAATGATACTACCATTTTATTACACATAAATTATTTTTTACAGTAAAAAAATAGAAATAAGGTTTAAACTCTAAAAACCTTATTTCCAATTCATTTTTAAAATTGTTATCCTTACTTAATGCATTAAATACAAATTACAATCAGTTTCTGTTACCGCTCTTGAGATAATAATTAATATTTGCTGCTCAAGCTACGCCAAATATTTACAAATTTCGAGTGGTGCCTGACACCCTAGCGAGGACATGCTTGCTGTCTGAGCTTGCTTCTTCCTACCACCAAATTCTATGGTACGAATAAAGTCACCCATACTATTAATTTCAATATCCCCATAAAGATTTTTACATTCGATAACAAAACAAATCTTCTTTGTAAACACAAGATAATCTATCTGGGCGCTCAAATCTCCATCCTTAAGATAGATATCATGCAAAATATACATAGGCATATGACTATTCTTTAATTCAAATGTAATACTCTTTTCTCCTGCAATTCCATATTCAAGACATTTTATATCTTGTTTTATTATATTTTTTCCTTCTGCATTAAGTAATGGTTCTAATGCTTTAAGCTTTTCTAATTGTACTTCTGCATCACTGCCTTCCTTAAGAAAAACCGGTTCTTTCATTCTATTAAATAAGCCCATTCGACTGCTCACCTCACGTATGATATAAGCAAATTGTACCATATTTCGTAAATATTTTACATATTTATTTTGTTTTTAAGTATTTATCACGCAAAAACTTCCAGTTTCTGCAAAGGGGGTCTAACCCCATTGCGAAAGATTTATCTTGAGCTTGCTAATGCTCCTTTCCGCTTCTGCCCATATCAGCTTCAGCTTTATTCGGTTGCGCTTCCGTTAAGTATAGTATATATAGTATTTTCAGGAATGTCTAAGTAGCTTTTCAGTAGTAGAATTACTAATATCGCTTCTGTTTTTTCTGTTTTCGACCCAATATTATTCTTGATAGCTATTTTCATTAGTATTATAATTACTAATGAATAAGTATTTTAGAAATGGGGGTACTATGGATAACAATTTTGAGCCAAAAACAGTCGGGGAACGAATAAAATATCTTCGTGAAAAAAAGGGTGAATCGCAAGAAAAGCTTGGAGAAGCAATCGGTCTTTCACAAAATTCTATTTCAAAAATAGAAAAAGGCGAAACCCAGCTTACTCTTGAAAATCAATGTAGTATTGCTGAACACTTCAATGTGTCGCATGACTATATTTGCACAGGAAAAGATAACGACTCTATTCTCGCATTGCTAGAAAAATATATTTTTCTGAAATATATTCATTATTCTAGCGGAAATGAAAATATTGATTATCCTGTCCTTAGCATAGACAAAGTATATTTTGATTATCTTGTCAGAACTGCCAAGGCAAAAAGCGACCGCTATATGCCTGAAGATGTTCGCGAGCTATGGATAGAAAGAGAAATCAAGAATTTCTATGATAGCAATAAAGAAAATACTTTTTCAGAATCTGAAACTGTCGTTCCTTTGCCACAGCAACTTATCTATCCAGATGAACAAAAGGACGACTGGAAGCAATCTGATTTGTTAAGAGAAATAAATAAGCAGTTACTAGACAGTTCTGCGAAAGATACCGATAAAGGAGAATAATGAAATGCCAAAGAAAATTGACCAAATATTAAAACCAGAAGAGGCTTCTCATATAGCACAGTTCACTCAAGAAGATAAAGACTGGATAAATAGTCACATTCATGATAGAGCTGACGGTGAACCAGGAGTTGAATGTGTTGTACGTGGAAAAAATGACGATGGTGACTATTTCAAGCTGACACCAGAAGAAATTGTTCGTCAGTATTATGCATATAAGCTTATGGAAATCTACGGATATTCTAAAGAACAGATAGGTTTTGAACTTCCAGCTGTCTATGCTGGCAAGGAAGTTATAAAAGATAAACGTATAGATATTGCCGTTTTTAACAAAGATGATAAATCAAAAATTGATATGATCATCGAAGTAAAACGTCCAGAAATTAAAGATGAGAATAATGCCGCTGACGGTGAATCATCTACTCCATTTCAGCAGATGCAGTCTTACTGTCGATTAAAGCAACCTCAAATAGGTGTTATCGCAAATGGCGATAATCTTCTAAAATTTTACGAAGCTCCAGCTTTTGACGAAGCTCTTGTTATTGATAAATTTCCTAGTAATGGCGAAGATATTGAGGAATGGAAAAATAATCGTAGATTTACATTAAAGCAACTAATTCAAGAGGACAGACTTCAAACCGAAACATTAAAAGACATTATTCTTAATGTTGAGCAGAGGTTCAGTGCAAATGATTCTAGTGATAAGGCCTTTGAAGAAATCTTCAAGCTCATTTTTATAAAACTTTATGATGAGGTCTTATCAAGCCAGGATGCTGATGAAATTGCAATTTTAATGAAACATGGTACAGCATTTAAAGATATAGATGATTCCGGGTTTAGAGTAATGAAATTCAGAATTAAAGAATCTGACTCCTTGGATGATATATTCCGCAATATGAGTGATTTATTCGATGAAGCCAAAAATAAGTGGCCTGGTGTGTTTGTAGCTGAGGATGTTTTAGATATGCAGGCAGCAACAGTAAAATCTTGCGTTAAAGAACTGCAAAATGTAAAACTTTTTAATTCAAATCTCGAAGTAGTAGATGATGCATTTGAGCATCTTGTAAATCAGAATCAAAAAGAAGGTATGGGACAATACTTTACACCTCGATATGTCATCGATATGTGTGTAAAAATGCTCAACCCAAAGCCGAATGAAAAAATGATTGATACCGCAGCCGGAAGCTGTGGCTTCCCTATGCATGCCATTTTTCATGTATGGAAACAACTTAATCCTGAAGCTTTCAATCTCTTCACAACAAGAGCAAGAAAGCCTGAAGAACTTGCTTATGTAAAAAATAATGTGTTTGGAATTGATTTTAGCGAAAAATCTGTTCGTGTTGGAAGAATGCTCAATATTATCGCTGGGGATGGACATACTAATGTTATATACCTTAATTCTCTTGATTATCCTAACTGGAAGAAGAACTTTCTTAATGTAGATAAATGGCAAGGAAAATATCATGATGGTTTTGCAAAACTCGCTAACCTAAGTGCTGCACCATCAGCCCATTCAGACAAGAAAAAATATGAGGCATTTAATTTTGACATATTGATGGCAAATCCGCCTTTTGCAGGTAACCTTGATAATTCTGAACAACTTGAAATTTATGACCTCGGCTATAATGCAAAAGGAAAACTTCAAAATAAAATTGGAAGGGATATCCTATTTATTGAACGAAATCTTAAATTTCTTAAACCTGGTGGACGTATGGCAGTAGTATTGCCACAAGGACGATTTAACAATTCAGGAGACAAACTAATCCGTGATTATATTGCGGAGAGATGCCGTATTCTAGCAGTTGTTGGTTTACATGGGAACGTTTTTAAACCTCATACTGGAACAAAGACCAGTGTACTTTTTGTACAGAAATGGACCGATGAAAACTGTGGCTTCCCTAATATTTGTCCTAAGCCTACCCCTGATGAGAATGGAAACATCGATTATCCAATCTTCTTTGCTACTATGCAGGAGCCAAGCAAAGATAATTCTGGCGACAAAATATATGTAACTGAAGATTATATCACATGGAACAGTTATCGATATATTACAGAAACTCATTATGTCAGAAAAGCCGACAAGCAAGAAGTTACTGAAGAAGAATACAATAATGCTGCAAAGAAATCAGATTATAGCGTCAAAGTAAGTACGCGAAAGGAAGTTGAAGAGCATCATACCGCAAATGGTTCTGCTGATTTTGTAAAGGATTTATTTATTACCGAGTATGGCGATTTAGATTCACATAGAAAGTGGATTCTAAAAAATGTTTACTTTGTACTAAAAAACAAGAAGAAAGATTCTAGTACCTACGATGAATCCCTAACAATTGAAGAATACCTCAAGCTACCAGAAGGTGACCAAGCTCATTACAAAGAAGTTAATATTCTTGGAGCAAATCCTCACAGCCTCATTTCTCTTGACGAGTATAAAGCTCTTGATACGACAGTGCAGAAATATTATCTCGTCGCAGAAGAAGTATCAGAGAGGACAGAACGTGTCAAAGATACTCACGGTCATATATTTGTAAAACATGACCTGTTTAACCACGATCCTGCCCTTGTTAATTCTAATCCTAACAATATATACAGCCAGGATGGTATTGCAGAGGCCTTTATTGAATTTGCTAAAAAGGAAGGTTTAAGTTTTTTTCAATAAGCCCATCCACTGAACCTTTCAATGAAGCTAAATATAAGGCTTTGACGGATGGGCTCGAATGCAGTGAAGTTTTATTATCTAAATTAGAACGAACTAATAGGCTTGATGCAGAATTTTATAAAAAGAAGTCTCTCGATATTTCTAAAATTTTAAGTGATCTTTCTGCAAAGCCGATTACAGAATATATGGAAATATCTGATGGTAATCATATGAGTATTAGTGAGCACTTTGTTGAAGAAGGCATTCCTTATTACAGAGGCCAAGATATTTATAATCTTTTTATCGAAAATGCTACTCCTATATGCATAGACAAAGATACCTTTGATAAATCATTAATGCATCGTTCTCATTTAAAAAAAGGCGATGTACTTATGTCTATAGTTGGCGCAATCGTAGGCAATAGTTCTATCGTATGTTCTAATGCAAGTGCTACTTGTAGCTGTAAATTAGCAATCATGCGAAGTGATTCCGATAAATTAATGCCTGAAACTTTATTGATATATATAAAAACAAAATATGGTCAAGACCAGATTCAGAAGTTTAAGCGTGGTGCAGCGCAAACAGGTCTGATACTTGAAGATTTTGATCAGATATATATTCCGCCTTTTTCTAATAGCTTTCAAAAAACACTTCAGGATGCTATTTATGGAATAAAAAATCTTACAGAACTTTCAATCTCCAAGAACAGACATGCAGAAAATTTATTAATTAAAGAAATTGGAATAAATAGTTCTATTCTCACAAACGGCGGTATTACTATTAAATCATTTTCCGAAAGCTTTGGAAATACTGGCAGACTTGATGCAGAGTATTATCAACCTAAGTATGAAGAAATTAATAATATTTTTAAAGACATAAATACAACAACTATATCGAACGACTTTTGGATTCTAAATAATACCTATAATAATTATTCAGAAGACGGAACAATTGGAGTAATTAAAACAAAGCAATTACGTGTAACAGGAATACAAACGGATGATGTTGAAAGTTATATTGATGAAAAAGACTTAGATAATAATTCACTAGTCTCTATCAATAACAGGGATGTTTTGTTTGCATCTATGGGAGTTGGTTCCCTAGGTAGAACATGTATATTTTTGAATAAATCTACCCAAAAGTACATAACAGATTCTACGCTAAAAATTTTTAGAGCAAAGCCTGATTCAAACATAAAACCTGAAACACTTGCAGTTTTTCTCCAATCCAAAATAGGACAAGAACTCATTTATAGATATGTAGTTGGAAGCACAGGTATTATTAATATATATAGTGAAGATATCGACAAAATACCAATTCCAGTAATTTCAGATTCAGTCCAGAGTTCAATAGAAGAACTCGTAAATAAATCTTTTACATTAAAAGAAAAATCACAACATCTTCTTAAATGTGCTATAAAAGCTGTTGAGATTGCTATTGAACAGAATGAAACCACAGCCATTTCTTGGCTACAAAGCAAAATCAATGACCTCACAAAAGAAGATTAATACAAAAATAGGGCTTCCGGTTGGAAGTCCTATTTTTAATCATTTTACAAATATTAAACTTTAATTTGTAAACATATATTCTCATCTAGTTTATGTTCCCGCCTGTCTACTACACCATTTACTACACCAAATCTTTAAAAATTTACACCATTTTATGATAAGTTACGATAATTTTTGATTTTAACAAAATCGCCTCAAAATATGATAACCCCTAACATTTCAAGTGTTTCAAAAAATTACTTATCATCCACTACTTGAAAAATATGTAATTTCAATTATTTATTTCTATTTTTAGTGTATTATTTCATATTTATTTGTAGCAAAACAAATTGTTAACAATTTGTTTGCGTCCCCCGGGGATATTTATAAGCATAGCGAATTTGCTATTCTAAATTTACTTCCCATATATTGTGAATCTTAGTGACGATGAAACACAATTTTTAAAATTTACTAATCATAAATAATTTTCTCCAAATCATTTACAGTATTTTTATAACTGTCCAACCTTACAGTTTTTACTTCAATAAATTTATTATCGTCATTTATTAGCTTCCAACTAGGATACTCTTTTTCTTCTCCTAATGAAGGATATAATAATATGACTTTCTTCACTTGTTTATAAGCATTAGCATACGCATACATCTGATAGATATCGCTAACTTGGTATGAACTTTTTGAATTATATTCTACTGCTTTCCATTTTGTATCTATAATCATAAAAGGAATATTATTATCTTCTATAACAATATCAGGTTTTAAATTAAAGCTTTTTTTATTATTTTTTGTGTCTATCAATAAATAGTTTCTTTTATCTTGAGTTATGGCTTTCTTATTATTCTTACAGCATAACATTTGTACTATCTTTCCTATATACTTCTCAAACAAATCGTTCATTTCAAATAGCATAGAAAAGCCATTTTTACTTCCCGAACTATTTTCATTAGCTAAATTTAATAAAATAAACTTAGCTAATTGCAACACATTTGAAAATCTCTTATTCTGATTGTTAAGCTTTATATTATTTATTATTTCATTACTCTTACTTTCATTACTTACATTACCTAGTATACTTAATGACTTCTTAGTCTTATTTTTAAGCTTAATATCTTGAACTTTATTTAATATCTTTATACAAGCTAGTTTAAAAGTCTGATTCAATAAGTTATCATCACTGTATTCATCATAGCTACAGAAAATTTTTCCCTTTTTAAAGTTATTTTTTTTAATATGCTTATTAAACATTATCTTGCCTCTAACTACTTTTATGTTTTCTTCTTTATTGATGTAATCATGAAAATTTCCTTTATTGAGTTCTTTAATTAAAGAATCTAGATATTTATTTGCTATTAACTCTATTAAATTACATTTTTCTATATTAGAGTCTATAGAGTTGTCTATACTTAGTTCAATGTCACTGCATTTTGATAGCATATCTAATAAGATCTTTTTATCTTGCTTTTCATCATTACTTAATGATATCTTAGGTATAATTTCTATTGTAAAGTTGTTTATACTTATAATTCCTACATAATTTATAAATCTAAACTTGTTATGTTTTATATCTAAAGCATTTTTGTTTGCAGGTATAGTTTTTTCTAAATATTCTTGTAAATCTCTTAATTCATCTAAGCTTATCTTCTTTTGCCCATGTCCGATATAAATATATTCAAAAGCTTCCTTTACACATATGTATTTATTCATAGATTTTTCTCAACTCTACCGCTGTTATTTCATCTTTAATATAATATCTATTCTGTGTATTAAATCCGTACTCAGCGTTATTTTTAAATAAGTACTCGGGATTAAGTTCCTCTTTGTATATTATATAATCACCATCTTTAGAACTTCCTACCCCACCTAAGATTAAACCAATTTTATCCCATTCCTCATAGAAATATTCCTGCAACAATGGAATTATTTTATATAAAATAACCCGAGCTATGTCATCTAAACAACTACACCCTATAAAATACGCATGTCCTATCATATGGTCTCTATCATACAAATACTCTATTCTATCATTAATTTTCTTAAGTAGTTCACATAAATCTATCCCATCTACTACTGATAATATATTTTCATCTGGCATAATTTCTCTAAACCTAAACCTTCTCCTTAGAGCAATATCAATAGGTGCTATTGATTTATCAGAAGAATTCATAGTGCCAATAAAATGTAAATTAGGAGGCAATGTGAAATCTTCCTTAGAATATGGCAGTTTTAAAACAACTTCATTTTCACTTCCTAGTCTCTTATCTTCCTCTAATAATGTGAATGCCTCACCAAATATTTTTGATATATTCCCTCTATTTATCTCATCTATAACTAAAACATATTGATCGCAATTTAAAAAATCAAACTTACTACTATCATTAATATATCTTAATACAAGTTCCTTTTTCTGCTCATTAGATATATTATTTTTAGCTTCACAACTTAATTCTTCTATTAAATCCGCCTTCAATTCATAAGTCAAACCTTCAAACATTGCATCTATAGCAATTTGCTTTAATAAACCATCTTCTAAAGTAAAATTCCCTTCATCATTTGGTCTTAAACCTTCAATAAATTCTTCATATCCATAAGATTGATGAAATGTACAAAATCTTACTTTATTATCAACTTGCAACCTTCTTAATTCATTATGTAATTCTTTTCTATTTTCTTTAAGTTTTTCATATTTAGATATAGAAATAATTTTTAAAACTTCATTGTCTATATTATATGTTTTTCCCGTTCCTGGTGGACCATAAAATATTATATTTTTATGAGTTCTTATGTTCTTATTTATTAAATCTTCACCATATTCATACTCATATATATCTATGAGTGCACTATATTCATAGTTATTACATTTACTAGATATTAAATCTAATACTATCCTCTTGTCATTATCCAGATAAACCTCCTTTACTTTACATATTACTCTTCTACATTCAAATTTATCTCTTTTAGATATAAACTCACCAAGTAAAAAATCTCCCTTTGAAAAATTCTTTACTTCTTCGAGAACCTCATTATTTCCATATTTTAATTTATTTAGATTAATTATTATTTCATTACTATCATTTTCTTGAATATTTTCTAAACCAAAGTACTTCATTCTAATAAAGAAGTTGTTATATTGATCACTTAACTTTTCAAAGTCCTTTAAATACTTAAAATCTTTCATATCATTAATCTTATTTATCTTATAACAATCCACTATATCACATTTCTCAAATAATCTAGTTCTTCGCTCTATAATATTAATTGGTAATATATGTCCTTTTCCCTGCTCAAACTTATATATATTTTTCAAATCATCCTTAATCTGTCCAATAACACAATTATTTTCTCGATAAATTTTAGTTCCTTCTTCAGCAACTCTATTTAAATTCCATGCAACATAGTCGTTTTTAGACATTTTAATAAAATTATCTAAATCTAATTTAAATTTATGGCTTATATCTTTTCTACTATCTATATATTCACTTAAATCAAAATCCGATCCTAATCCCATTACAATTTTACCTTCATCAAAATATTTCTTATAACCACATGTATAATCCTCTGTAGTTATAATCCAACATTTTTTGTCTTTTAATATTGTATAATCTAGCATACTTCTCTCCTATCTAATACCTTATAGTTAAACAATAATAACTTTACTAAATAAAAAAATATATTTTTTTATTTACTTTCATACTAATTTTAAAATTTTACTGTATAAACACATTAAATCATTTATTCAAAATAGCATAATACTATTCTTTTGATAAAATTATTTTCCTTTTAGCATGTTCAAATTTAAGATGCAATTTATAAGTTTTTCTTTATTAATTTTATTTTTACTATTGTAAACTTCTTTTACTTTATAACTTTTCATTTTCTTCCAGTCATTAATCAAAATTTTTTTGCATTAAAATCATGTTTATCTTTGTATGTATTACTTACCTAATCCTAAACTAAATGTATATCTGTTCATTTCTTCGGCTTTAAATTGAATTGCGTTATATTTTTTAACACATTGAATAATCTCTTCTTCCAACCTACTACAAAACTTTCTCAAAACTATCCAAATAAGATTCCCCAATAATCTCCCCCAAAAACTCCTCCATCAACCTACTAGCACTCGGCAAAAAAGGTATCCCCCCAATCCTCACCTTCTCAATACTCCTATACAACGGATGCTCACAATACTCCTCTTCATCCCCATAAGGAAAAAGCACAAAAGCCCCCAGTATACTTCTGTCAAACCTTCCATTCTCCTTATTTTCACACACAATAGCATCCCTATACTTATGCATAGTATTAATATCCTCTTCCTTAGGCCCTGGAGTTTTATACTTTTGATACTCACTGCCTTCTATAGGTCTATCAATCTTATACTTAGCATCAAATATGTAATTATAAGTCACCTCTCCACCAATCTTATCTATCGCTAAAACGTTATCAGGCTTTTGTCCTACAGTTTCTGAATGCATCTTTAAATTATAAGAAAGCACAAATCTTTCACCATTTACAGGATTTTCGTAAACGACTCTGGATTCCTTACCTTTTTTCAGAGCCACAAAAACCCCATTATTCTTTACTTTTACTGTATCATTGGATATTAAGGTGTAATTTTTTCTAAGTATCTCATTTATCTTTATAAAGCACCAATACTCATACAACAAAGGCAAATCCTTTATATTCAGCTTAAATAATTCTCCTTTTAAGGTTAGCCCCTTTTGCAGCATCAAATAGTATTTATAAACATCCTTATAACCTAAAGCCATTTTAAATACCATAGATGAATTTTCCCTAAACTCATATTCCCCTACATCCTTTAGAAAGGTAGATATTAGATATCTGTTTATATCTTTTATAAAACTTTCTAACTGCACTACAAATAAGTCATCTATACCTCTTTCAAGCATCAAATATCTTTTTCTAAGCTCCTTCAGCTTAAATAAAATACCTTTAACAATGAACTTTAAAAACCTATTTTCATTAGTATCAACGGTTGCTCTCTTGTTAATCTGCAGTGCTTCCACAGGAAGCAGCTTGTTTCCTTTTTTAATAAGCTTTTCCGGCTTTTTCTCCAGCCACTTTATTGTTTCGTTAGTTACATTTTTTATCTTATGATAAGGTGCTATCTGCCTTTCATTAACAAGAGAATGGTGTGGCATTGCGACTATAATATTTAACGCTCTTTTAAGTTTTTCAAAGATATAGCTTAAAATATTGTAATATTCGCTTAAAGTAGTGCCATTACTTTTGATTAGTCCACCTATGGAATAAGTCCTTTTAAGAAAATCAAAGGCTAAATTATAAATCTCTTTATTTACATCATTTAAAAGGTTTATATAATCTTTTCTATAATCTATTTTTGTAGGAAATACTTCCACTGTTATAATAATGTGTTCTCTGCCATTAACCTTTATTACTAAATCTGATAAGCCTATGTCTCCTTTAAAACTTACAATACCGCTTAAGCTGCCGCTCCTGTTTTTAGTTATCTTATTTCTTATATCCTTGTTTTCATGGTAAAAGCCTAGTTCTATTTCCTTATCTTTTTTCTCTACGATTAATTCATATTTTTCATATTCAAAGAAATAGGCTTTTTCCGTATCAATTATTAAATTAATATCTTCTTCTTCATAAGCTATTTTAAAGCCTTTGCTGTCTGTGTCCTCATCTTTTATTTCTGAGTTCCTGTTTTTACCCTTTATAGTGAAGTATATTTTATCCGTTTCCAAACATAAAAGCTCTTCTTTTCCTCTACCAGAAGGTTGTAAATCCATCTTTATTAAACCTCCACAACATCTTTAATATTTTTTCAGAGGAAATTGGATATTTGCATTTACTCTTTTCTTCACTACCTTCTTCAGTTTTTTTCTTATCTTCTTCTAAATACCTGCCCATTTTCTTTAAAATATCTTCATCTATATAGTCAGAAGCAAAGATACTTTTATCTATTTTGGAGCAGTATATAAATAGTTGTATCAAAGATTTTTCTATTTCTTCGCTGCTGCCTCCAATTCTAGGCAATATCTTTTGTTTTATTGCATAATCTAAAGCATTATCTAATTCCATAATTTCTTCATGTACCGCATATATAGCATAGAAAACCACTTCATCTCTAACTCTATAAGCAAACTGCATATCACATTTTCCTAAAATTTTATTTATTTCTTTAAGTTCTTCTATTACATATTTAGCTGTGCTCTTCTTTTCTTTGCACTGAGCCATTTTTGTATATTCTGAAAGCAAAAGAATATTTGAATAAATCTTAGGAGGTAATTCCTCTTCCTCTACATCAAAGTTATAGTCTAAATTAACTTCATTAAATTCTATGGTATTTGCTCTGTCCAATACCTTCTTACTAAAAGGAAAAGTTGTTTCATCCATATTTACTGTACCAATTATATATAAATTTTCTGGTATATATAAATCTCCAAAGCTTTTTATAGCTTCTAAGTCTCCACCAAAAAGCTCACTTCTTATAAGCTTGTCTGTCTTTACCTCTTCATCTTTTTTATCTCTTGTTTCCATTATGGATAATATATCACTAAAGTAATATTCCACTCTAGCTAAATTCATTTCATCCAGACAAACAAAATAAGGTATTTCCTTGTGCTTTACAGCTTCTTTAATTATATTAGTAAGTATTCCAGGCTGAAACTTACTCTCTATATTTCTATATCCTATTAACTCCGATGCATCAGACCAATCCGGTCTTACTGGTATTAAATTATAGGTTCCATCTTCTCTAATAGCGCCTATAGCTTCTGCAAACAACTCCACTAGTTTACTTTTTCCAGTTCCAGAAATTCCATATAAAATAACAAAGGGCTTAGTTTTTAAAGATAAATATAAGTTTTTTATCATATCAATACTGTATTCATATCCCTTTGCTACTATGTATTTATAAATATAGTCAACTATATCCTTGCTTTCAAAATCTGCTTCTTCTAGTCTTGAAAGCTTATTTGATATTGCACTTTCTAATATATCAGTTTCCTCAGTCTTTACTGCTGCAATTTCTTCTATGACCTCTGAAGATTTTGGAGAACTGAATCCTAATATATTTTTAATAATCTCCTCTGCATTGTTAAAACCTTTTTCTGTTAACTCACTAAAGGCTTTTATAGATTTTGCTACATTAGATTTTTGTTCTATTTTTGTATCAAAGTCTTCAATGTATAGAGGATGGCTTAATATGTTAGTCCAGTTAACTCCTATCCTTTGTCTAAAGCTTCTAGTACCATCTTCTTTATCTATATCCACGCCATCATAAACAAATTTATTTTTATCTTCTTCTATGTAATATTCTTTAATTACCTCTCCCACTGCAACTATTTGTTTGGGTGGAGCATAAGCTAAGATTTTGTCACCTATTTTAATTTCATTAGCTGTCTTCAAGGTTTGATTTATAACATTTGTCTTATCTAAATTAGGTATATAACTTACAGCTGCACATTCATTTTCTAAACAACACTGCCATACTTTTAGGTTTTTAGGACTGATATTATAAAGATAATGTTGTTTTGAACTCTTATCTCCTCCAAGACCTTTTTCTAAATAATATCTGTTAAGCTTATATTTCAGTATATCAATAAGCTCTTCTTTATCTTCCTCAGTAAGTTCCTTCCATAACTCTTTGTTAAAGCTTAAATATTCAACTTCTTCTACATACTCTTTTAGTATATAGCCATTTCTGCTTATAACCTCATAAGAATTTCCATTCATTGTATCTCTTATTATCTTTAAACTTAAGCTATCTATATTCCTTTGAATTTCCGAATCATCAGTTTCTACTGGAAATCCTTGTTTATTTCTTTTAATGTACATATCTTTTATATAAGAACAAACATCCTCATATACAGCTTTGCCTTCAAAGTCTGAAAGTTCTAGTAATGCTATTAGCAAAACTATTTTATAAGACTTTTGATAGTTTCTATTTATACTTTCTTCTCTAGTTCCAATGTATTCAAAAAAATCCTCTTTTAATGACTTATTATTCTCTTCTAAGGGTTCATTTACTACATTTTCTTCTTCATGAAATTCGTAGTTATCATCAATAATCAACTCAACCCTAAAAGTATTTAATTTATCTGTTCTATAAAATTCTATATACTCTTGTGGCTTTTCTACATTCGAATCTTCGTTGTATTTAAATATGTATTTATAACTTTTCGGTAGTTTTTCTATTATATAATTCTTAATTTCTTTTCTAAAAAGTAATTGATATGTATCATCTCTTGTTTCAGATTTTGCATTTCTAAACAATGCTTTAAACTCTTTTCCATCAACATATATAGAAACTACTTCACTTTCATCTCTTTCCAAATACTGTCTATCTATAGCATTTAAATACTTGTATGCTTCTCCCTTTGGTATAGTTACGCCATACTTAAAAGTTGATTTATCTACCAACTTTCTGCCTAATATATTTTCTCCATTAATATCTATCCATCCACCTGATCTGCCTTCCATAATTTCACCTGCTTGTAAAATATATTAATTATGTTTATATTAATTACTTCTTTGACATAAAATTTCAAATTATACCACTATTGTATAATATTATAGATATTTTTAACAGTAAAAAAATGGAGATATTTAGTATACAGTATGGATTTCTATATCAAAAAATCTATACATTAACTACTTATCTCCATAATTATTTTGATTAATTATTAATAGTAAAATTCATCTTCACTTTACGTTTAATATTTTTGTTATTCTTTGAATGAGCATTATCCAATATATATAAAGTATATTTTTCTCCTACAATGTATCCTCCCAGTGGTGGATACACTAAAATACTTTTTCTATTTTCTGAAATCTCTATTGGCACGTCTACTAAATTTCCTTTATTATCTTTTACTAAAACATTTTTCTTAGTTGTATCATCATAACCAACTTCCGAAGTAAAATTTACTGTCCACATTTTATTTTTATCTGCTATCTTATCATCAATTTTTCTAAAATCATCATCATTACTTGCTACTATTTTATTATATACTGCAAATTCTATATTATCTCTGTTTGATGCTAATTTATTTACCACTATATTGACCTTCCCTTTTGGCGGTACTATTATTGATTTATCATAGCAGCTATCTTTCTGAACAGATATTGTTCCATCTTCTTTATAGCTTACAAAACTATAACTTGAATAATAATCAGCATTGGTTAATACTGTTAGATTATTTTGGGAATCCTCATTATCAAATTTATAGCTGTCTCCCTCCATAAGTTTTACATTGAAAAGGGCTGTATCTTTCCTTTGCTTTCCTGTTATACTTTTATCTCCTGCAAATTCCTCAGAGTCTTTGTTTGCAATCTTCTTTGCTGTTACTACTGCTTTTCCTCCTGCTGGTACAGTGATTTTATTGATAAAAAGCTGTATGTTTAATCCTTCATCTTTAATATTTCCTTTACTGTCAAAAGCAACATAATCAAAGGTTGAATTCATATCATAGTCAGTCATTAGCTGCTTTGAATTACTTAAGTCGCTATTATTAAATTCATAGCTTTCACCTTCCATTAATTTTACATTAAACAATGCTGTATCACTAGCTTTTTTTCCACTTATACACTTGTCCCCTGCAAACTCTTCATAGTTTTTTCCAGATATTTTTTTTACTGTTACTATCGCTTTTCCTCCTGCTGGAACTACTATCTTATTTATGTAGAGCTGTACGTTTAATCCCGTTACTTTAAGATTTCCCTTACTATCATAAGTAGCATAGTCAAAGGTTGAATTCATATCATAACCAGTCATTAGCTGCTTTGAGTTGCTTAAATCACTGTTATCAAATTCATAGCTGTCACCTTCCATAAGCTTTACGTTGAACAATGCTGCATCATTGATTTCTTTACTACTTATACTTTTATCTCCACTAAACTTAATTGAGGTTTTACCAGATGAAAGTTTTTTCACAGTTACAACTGCCTTTCCTCCTGAGGGTATTAATATTGTTTTATAATAAAGCTGAGTATTTAAAGCAGATTCTTTAACATTTCCTTTGTTATCATATGTAACATAGTCAAATGTTGAATATATATCATATTCAGCTGAAAGTTGTTTTGAATTTAATGAATCACTATTATCAAACTCATAGTTTTTTCCTTCATATAAATTAGCAGTAAATTGTGAATTATCCTCGGATACATAGACCAAGACATTATTATATTGCGTACTCTCTTTACTACTTGAGTTAGCTAATACACTGGTATTAGCTACTAATAAGTAACCTATTAAAAGACTTGTTATAATTCTCTTATTCAATTATAAATCCCCCTACTAATATAAAATGTTAAATAATAATCCCAAATTAGAGTAATATATACACATTATAACTTATTTTCACTTTTTTATCAAAATATAAGCTAAGACAAAAGAATTTCTCTTTGCAATAAAACTCAAAAATTGCACTCTCCCATCCAGATATGGTAAACTTGTCTAGAAGAGAGGTGTACCGAAAATGAAAAAACTAATAAAAGTCGTTGGAGCTGTTATAGAAAATGAAAATAATGAAATACTATGCGCTCTTCGTTCTCCAAAAATGTCCCTTCCAAACATCTGGGAATTTCCTGGTGGAAAAGTAGAAAAAGATGAAAATCTTAAAGAGGCTATCGAAAGAGAAATCAAAGAAGAGTTAGGATGTAATGTTGAATATTCTGGTGTCTTTAATGATAATACTCATGAATATGATACTTTTATAGTGAACTTAATTACCGTGAAGTGTAAATTAGTATCTGGCAAACCTACTGCTAACGAACATTCTAAACTTATATGGCTTAAAAGAGAAAATTTACTTTCTCTAAAATGGGCTCCTGCGGATGTTCCTGCTGTTATGCAGCTCACAGAAGAAAAGATATAGCAAAAACCGCTATATCTTTTTTTATTTTTCACCAAAGTAAAACACTGACATCAGAACTCTAATGTCAGTGCATACTTTTGCTATATTATGGAAAATAATCTAATCTTATAAATATTTCTCAACATCCTTTAAGTCATTAAAATCAAATATGCTATCTCTTATTATTTCTAAAGAATCTAAATCTGCGTTTTTTATTCCCTTCTTCATTGCTTCAGGCAAAGTCCCAAACTTCTTTGTCAATAATTTTATTGCTGTATTTATTAATTCTTCTTTTCTTGCCACTTCTCTGATTTCTTCTTTATCTTTTTCATCTATAAAAATTCTTTTTGTCATTTCATCTATCTCAATAACTTTATAATCTTCCCTCAGCGACTTATATAAGTATGCATAAGCTAAAACCTTATAATATCAAAACATGCCAAAATCAAATATTCCTAGTGATGTGCAGCTCACAGAAGAAAAGGCCTAGCAAAACACTATACCTTTTCTACAAACTCTGTATATAAACTTACTGGTGCAATATTCTGAAGCTTCATTTTTACCGTTATAGGCTTTTCTCCATGATACTCTTCAACATCTCCCTTACCTATATAAATATAAGGCTGAACAATTCCATCTATTTGTTTATACTTTCTCACAAAGATATGTAAGTTAACCCCTCTATCCCTATTGAATATGATATTTTTTCCTCTTTCAGATCCCTGAGATGTACTATTAGGGCTTTGCCACTGAAAATACTGTCTATCTAAGAATTTATCTTTATAATTTATACTTTCCTTTATATTCTCTTCTTTATGCAGATCTATAAATAAAAAATATTCCTTTCCATTGGTTATAAGTCCACTACCTCTAAAAGAACTGTGTGTTTTCGTATAATTTGATAAAAGTGCTGTATCTATCATTTGATACTGTTCATATAGATTAAAGAAAGGCACTCCATAATATTTACTTCCAAATTCCTTTTCATATCTTATAAGCGCATAATTTATAAGATCTTCAATATATATTCTGTATTTTTTATTTTGCACTGTCTTTTTAAAATTCCATGTACTGCTTAAAACTTTATCTTTTAACTCAAAGCACTTTATATTATTTTTAATTTGTGATGAATCATAATAACTTCCATTTAAGCAATTCAATGCATGAAGAACGCTTTCATCATCAACATAATCTATATATTTAAGTATTTCACTCTTAGCTTTCTCTACACTTATTCCTTCATTACTTAACATATACTTTAATATGCTAAATTCATATATCCTTTTTATCGGCAGCTTACTTGAAAGTTCTTTAAGAATTTTTAGGAATACCTCATCCTCCAGTAAACTCCTAAGTTCATCATCCTTTTCCATATTAGCCACAAAACCAATATAGGTCTTTTCCTTATTTAAAAACTTAAGGGGATCTGGTGCACCATCATATTTTACATAATCTATTAATAAATAAGGTACTTTGTCTCCATTCATCCTTTTAAATTCAAAATATTCTTCTCTCAAATATTTCATTGAATTAAAATTTTCTTCATTTAACTGCTCTAGTATTCGCTCCTGAGCTATCCTGTCCATTTGAATATTTGTGCAGCCTAGAATGTTGGCAAATTGAGTTGCAACTGCTACCTTTAAGCTGTCCTTATCGTAATATCTTGATCCGTTTAATGCTATAGCTATTAAAAAAGCTTTATTATGATTTCCTATAAAATCTAACACAGTTAAAAAGGACTTGCTCTCATGCTTTCTAAGTCCTCTACCTAACTGCTGAATAAATATTATTGGTGAATCTGTTGGTCTAAGCATTAAAACTAAATTAATTGAAGGTATATCTACCCCTTCATTAAATATGTCCACTGTAAATATTACTTCTAAATCGTCTTCATCAGACTCCAATTTTTTAATGTAATTTTCTCTCTCCTCTGAGGAATTCTGTCCTGTTAGAGCAATGCTTTTTATTCCCCTTTTGTTGAATTCCTCTGCCATATATTCTGCGTGATCAATTCCCACACAAAAACCAATACATTTTCTCTTTTCTCCATCATGACCATAAAAATTCATCTTTTCAATTATAAAATCTACTCTTTCGTTGACCTTTAATCTTTTAGCTATTTCTGTTTTATCATTAATGCTTACACCCTCTAGATCCACTCCTTCAATATCTGTTATTCCAAAGTAATGGAAAGGTATTACTAAATTCAACTCTAAAGCTTCTCTTAGCCTCACCTCTAAAGCTACATTATAAAAAATGTCAAATATACTTTCACCATCACATCTTTCTGGAGTGGCAGTCATTCCAAGTATAAACTTAGGATTAAAATATTCCATAACCTTTTTATAAGATGGACTAGATGAGTGATGAGCTTCATCTATAATTATGTATTCAAATTCCTCTCTACCAAATTTTTCAAGGTGCAGGTTCATTGATTGAATAGTGGAAAATAAATAATCTGAATCTATATCTTTACTGCTTCCTGTTAGAAGTCCCGTAGTCTTTTGTTTATTCTTTACTAGCTTTCTAAAGGTTTTTTCCGCACTTTTTAATATTTCTTCTCTATTTACTAGAAAAAGCATTTTTCTTGGTTTAAAATTTATAACATCAAAAGCTGACATATAGGTTTTACCAGTACCAGTTGCGGCTATAACTAAAGCTCTGTTTTCTCCAAAGCCTCTTAACCTGTTTAAATTATCTATTGCCCTTTTTTGCATATGATTAGGCTTTATCAATTCATAATCATCAAAATCCAGCTTTTTGATCTTTTCTACTTTTTTTATTTCACTTATAAAGCTGCTATAGTTATTCAAAAACTCTTCAGTTACAATATTGGTATCTTCCCATAACTTTAGATATTCTTCTAATACTTCTTTTACAAAACTGTTATCCTTTTTAGAAACAACCCTGACATTCCATTCAATATTACTCTTCAAAGCACGCTGAGTTATGTTTGAAGATCCAATAATTATTTTATACTCATCTCTATTTTCAAAGATATAGGCCTTGGTGTGAAAACCTATTTCCTTAGTAGCTATAAATATCTTTAAATCAATATTGCTAAACATTTTAATTCTTTCTAAAGCTTTTGGTTCAGTGAAATTAAGATAAGTAGATGTTACTATTTTCCCTTTAACACCTCTTTCCTCAAGTTCTTTAAAACTGTCTAATAAAAGCTGAAGACCACTGAAATTTATAAAGGCAACACTAAAATAAAACCTTTCACATTCACTTAAAGATCTTTTCAGTTCATTTAGAAGGTTACCTGTTTCAGAATTAACTATTAATTTATTATCTACTAAGAATTCTTTAGTTTCTACTTCTTTATGCTTAATATCCCAAAATTCAATTTGCTTTTCATTTATAACGTTCGATTCTCCAAGTATTGAATCCATAACTATGTTCTCCCCAACTTTTGTGTTTAATTGTACTTTTAAATTACATTGCCAATCCTAAATTTATCAATAACTAATTTGAATACATATTCCTTGCGAATTTAATTCAATAAGATCCCCTTTAGTAAGATCTAATAACTTTATTTTTCTCTTATCTTTTACTTTATATATATCATCTTTGTTTCCAAAGGTAATTGCCCACACCTCAACTTGCTGTATTTCCTTTATATTTTTCTGTAAATATTCCATTAGCTGCTCTGTGGATTTTTCTGTAAAATCATACCTCAACCAGTATACATATTTTTTCTTTATATGATAGTCTAAATTATATGGTGGATTATTACAAAAGCTTACTGTTAATCCCTTCATATCTTCTTCTGATTCGCAATAAAGTACTTCTAAATTTTCATCAAGTTCATCTAAGGGTACAGGACTTCTTGCTTGTGGATTTAACTTTTTCAGTTCTTTAACCGTCATTCTTTTTACATTTGTTAGGTCAACTTCTGGCAGTTGAGTATCTGACGCTATAAAATTGAACGTGCTCATGAATTTTATTCCTCCAAAATTTTATTAAATGCATCTGCTTATATGTAAATTTTAATAGTATTGCATGAGTTCTTAGTTTTTAAGTATATTTAAAATTTCCTTCCCATACTTCTCTACTTTCTTTTCTCCAAATCCCCTTACTTTCAATAATTCTTTCTCACTTTGAGGTCTCTTTTCTATTAAACTTTCCATTTCATCATTGTTAAAGACAAAATATGCTCTAATATTTTCTCTCTTTGAGGTTTCTAGTCTAAATTTTTTCAACTGCTCTCTTAAGGTGTTCACGTCATCTGATTGAATTTCTTTACACTTCATTAATACTTCTTCGTCTTTAACTATTTTATGACTTTTTTGTTTCTCGTATTTTTCCATTTTACTCTTATTACTATTAAAATTTGATGTTTTTTCATCTAGCTTGTATTTTGCATTATAGTCAAAAGTAATAGGCTTGTGGCTTTCTTTTAAATAATTGGCAATATTAAAAACTTCATCTTCTTTTAAATTATAGTCAATCTCATCAATCCACTTTGATAAATAACTCTCTAAATTTTCTGCTCTTATAATCTGTTCTTGGATTTCTTCAGGTGCATAACTTTTCCTTATTATAGTTTTTGGATTTGCCATTACTATAAGAGATTTCACTGGCATTTTATCTATATTAAATTTTTCTTTTAAAATCTTTTTTACCAAATTTACATGCTTTCGATTCTGTTCAACAGGACTATACATTCCACTTCTTGTAGTTTTTCCAAGCTTGTCTGTATAAACTCTTATAAAATTTCCCTCTTTGTTCACATCTATATTACCTTGAAGTTGTTTTGTTTCTAAAATACAAATATATTGCTTTGTAAGTATAAGAAAATCTATCTGTGCTGACAATCCTTCATACTCTAGTCGTATATCATGAAGGCATAGAAATGGAATATTTGCATTTTTAAGTTCAAAAAATACATTTTGCTCCCCAAACATTCCTTGTTTTAAATAAGTTATATCTCTACTGATTCGTTCTTTCTTTTCTTCATCATCCAATGTAATCATAATATTTTGCAAATCTTCTATTTGTACATTTTCTTTGCAAAATTCTTTAATAAAAACTGGGTGACTAATTAACTCCATATTTTTTTGTAAAGAACTTGTTTTGTTAATAAATGTATCTAATAAACCTTTAAAAAGTCCCATAAAATTTTCTCCTTTATATAATTCTTCTATCTATTTTTAACTAGTAATTCAACTAATTCTTTCTGCCTCTTTTTTAAAATCTCTGGTGACCATTCATTGTTATTTTCAATAAAAATTTTATTACCATAAAAAACATCAATTCTTTGTTTCAAGTATTTTTCTTTCTTTTCTTCAAAATCTAAGTTACTTAGTTTAGAATTTTTTATTTTGCTTATTAGTACTAAGTTAGCAATCTTATGAGTCCAAAAATTTCTTTCATCTTCAGTAAATACTCTGACCCAATCACTATTTCTTCCAGGATTTTGTGGCAACACATGTTCAACTGATATTTTATTATAATTCGATAGGTGAACTGTATTATCACTTAATAGATATTCCAACTTTAAAAGTAAGTATTTACAATATCGTTTATTATAAACATCTGAAGATATAGCACTTTTATAAAACTTTATATCAATATCAAATAACTCTTCGTTTTGCATAATAGTATCAATTTCATGAATTTTACATGCTTCTATTTCTTTCATTACTTTATTTATTGCTTCTAGCCTCATTGTAGGTGATACTTGACAAATCCAATCTCCTGCTACTTTGAATTCAAGTTTCTTTAAAAACTCTAATAATTTATCTGTCTTAAATTTTCTATAGTAAAAAAGTACAGCTGGAATCCATTCCTCTGATGGCAATCCTATTTTCATAATAGTGATTAAGTTTTTATATTCATTACTTAAATTTTGACCTTGAAGCTCAATTACATTATCATAAATTTCATCGTAGCAAATTAGATGCTCAATGGTTTCCTGCCCCATTTTAAGTTTGTCCTTTTTATAGATATTAGTTTCATATTCTTCCAAAAGGTTAGTTCTTGCTTTTTCTTTAACAAAAATATTTCTTATAAAATATAAAAATCTATCAAATTTTTCGCCATATTTACTTTCTAATTCTTCCCACTTTCGGGCATATAACTGAACTTCTTTTTCATCTTTTATTTTTCCAATATTTAAGGATTTTAATATATCAGCATTAGTTAAAGGAATTCCTCTATCATTTAGAATGGTAAATAATCTAAAAGCATCTTCTGTATTATCTGTTGATACGTAAATAAATAATGCATTATTTAAAAGAAATGCACCAAAACTCTCCAAATCTCCTTTATTAGTAAGAAACTCTCTCATTACAATAATTGCATTCGCCATATTACTAATCGATACATTCTCTTCCTTAGCTCTTTCTCCAAGTGCAATTTCACTTAAAGTACCATTTTCAGATATAATAAACTCTTTTATAAATGCTTCTACACTATCTCGTATATGATATGTTATTCTTTGTCTTGAAGGAATTTTTTTAAGTTTGATTTCTTTCTGATAAATCATTTCTTGAAAAACATTTTTTGAATCGTTATTATCTATTAAATCTCTTAGTACAGCTAACATCATAAAGAATGTAGTTAATCTTTGTTGTCCATCTAAGACTTCATATTCATCAAATTCATGATTATCAATTCTTTTTAAAACTAGCGACCCTAAAAAATATTCATTCTCTGGTTTATTTTCATAAGCAAAAAATAAATCATCTAAAAGATCCAATACATTATCCTTTTGCCACACATAGGAACGTTGATATTCTGGAATTACAAACCAAAAGTCTTGAGAGAAAATCTTTTGAAGCACTTCCTTATTTGCATCTATCTTTCCACTAGTCATTCAATTACCTCCTAGATTTGTAAAACAAATTTATATTTAGCACTCTTTAATCTTTACATGTGAATTATTCGCAAACCCCCTCTAGCACAATACCTTCTCCAAATCCCCCACGTTCCTCTTTCTTCTCCCTCCTCTTCCTTAAAAGCTCTTCTTCACTATACCCCATATTCTCAGCCAACCCAAAAAGAACTTCCATAACATCCGCCAATTCCTCTAAATTCTTATCCTCTAAAAACTCCTCAACCTCTTCCTTCAATTTAGCTTCTAGCAGCTTATAATGCTCTTCCTTATCAACCTTCCTAACCTCAAACTTCTTTCCATCAGCCTCTATAATCTCTGGTATTTTATCACGAACTAATTTATTATAAACCTTCATCTTACTATTCTTCCTTTGCTTTCTAAAGTAAATTTTCTCTCACCTGAAATCCCTGATTCACCGCAATTTGATATAACGGCGAAATACACTTCTTTAACTGTGAATTAAATATCTCCTTATTACAGTGCCTATAAAATTCATAAATATCCTCTAATCTAAAAGCATCCATATATTCTTCCAAAGCACTATTTACCTTCTTCTCACAAACATACATAAAAGCTTCATATTGTATATCACAAAAATCCCCTATATATTTATCATATAGCAGCAAATCATCATTTTTCTTACTATTAATATTTTTAAAAGTTGGAGTAAGGTTCCAGAACTGATCATGAAGTACAAAGCTCCAAGGTATAAAATGATCTATACTAAATACCCCATACTCCTCATAATTTTCACTATAAAACTCTTTTCCTGTATATATATCTTTTATATTTTTAGCTATAACTATTTCATTCCATAGCTTAGTTGCACTGCTTAATTTTCTAATTTTAGGTGCTTCCAGCTTTAATGCTACTGCTGGAGTGTTCGGGTTTCTCTTTTGCAAAAACACAATTATCTTATAATAAATCCAGGATTTTATTACTCTGTAGTTTTCCTTTAAATAGTCTGCCCACCCTGTATTTAATATAATTTTATCTTTAATAATTTTATACAGACAGGTTTCACTTTCTATAGATAGTTCAACTATAAGTTTATTTTTCGAACTATCCTTAACTCCTTCAAGCTGCTTCTTAAAAAAAGGAGATATAAGTCTATATGGAACATGATAAGTTAAATCTTTAATCATCCTTTGGAGTTCCTTATCTTCACTAGCAGTAATAGCCGCAAGCAGTTTTGCTTCATCACAATTCGGCTTAAATCCTAGGGTTTCTGCAATATAATTAATAGGCTTTTTTAAATTGTCAAAACTACCAAAGCTCAATCTATATTGCAAAGTTGGATACCATGCATATACTATCATCCTTGCTATTATTCTATTAAACTCAATTTCTTCCTTACCTTCGCAAACCTCATCTAATATACCTAATAACCAATACATTTTATAACTGGCAACTACCCTATCATCATCTAAAAGCGTTGAAAAAATCCTGCTTTCAACCTTATTACTATGAGGCAAATTATTTTCAATTTCTTTATTTGTTAATATGTCCATTCTAGTTTCAGTAAAATTATTCATAAACTAACCCGCAGCATTTTATTGTATTAATAATGCCCTCTCCCCAATAATATTATTTACCTCTTCACAACTCCCACAGCAATTCCCATAACCTTAGCTTCATCACTTCTAATCTGTATTGGCTCGTACTTATCATTCTCAGGCATCAAAAGTACGCTGTCCCCCATTTTTACAAATCTCTTCAAGGTAGCATTTTCACTATCCACTGCCGCTGCTACAATGTCCCTATTCTCTGCAGTTTCCTGTCTTTTAATAACCACCATATCTCCATTATCTATACCTGCACCTATCATGCTGTCTCCCTTTACTTTAAGTACAAAATATTCCTCACTGCTGTTAAACCAATGTTTTGGTAAATTTAATATATCTTCGCACTGTGAGTTCATAAAAATAGGTATACCTGCTGCTATGCTGCTGTATATCTTGAAGGAAATTAAATCCTCTACAGCATACTGAACTTCTTGTCCATCTTCTTTTACGCTTATCTCATCAATTACTTCTGAATCAGAGGTAATCATATAATCCTTACCATGCTTTAAATCAACATATTTACGGCTTTCAAGACTTTGCGGCAGCATATTTATATTAAATTCTGGTATGTCTCCCACGTTCTCAAAATCTTTGTTTATTATAATACATTCACTTCCATTGGTTGCTATTCCATACTGACAGCTGCTGCAGTTACTCATGTAACTCTTTAATTGACTTAATGCTGAAACTAAAGGACTTCCAAGTGGTTTTACTTCTGCAATTATATAGGGAAGTTCTGTACCACTGCTAAGTGTCTGAACACAGATATCTGCTGATCCAATTTTTGAAAAGTTGTTTATTTTATATTCAACCTTTAATAAGTCTTTTGGATATTTGTAATTCTCCTGCAGTTCCTTTAAAAGCCACTGCCTTACTTTCTCTTCATTTGAATATAAATCCACTAATTCCTCTGTAAAATCATAGTTTTCAAAATTTATATTATAAAACTTGCTTAATCTGCATCTATCCTTTATCCTTAAATACTTAGAGTTTATATCTTCAATAAATCTTGAAGGCTTACTGCTACTGGTCAGATATAACTGCTCTGTAGCTCTAGTCATTCCCACATAAAGTAGTTTTCTTTCCATAGATTCCTGCATAGCTTGTTCTTCTGGATCAGAATAAGAAAGATAAGGAATTACTCCTTCATTTAAAGCTATCAACATGACTACTTTAAATTCCAAACCTTTTATAGAGTGCATAGTCAGAAGCTTCACCTCTTCGCTGTCAAAATCATTATTGCTTTTTCCTACAACTACATTTGGTATTTTAGCTTTATTCAAATGGCTATTCATATTCTCCAATAAATTCTTATTTTTTGCCACTACAACTATGTCTTTATATTTATAATTCTTTGATAAGATCCTTATTTGATTTGCTACATAGGCAGCTTGTTCTTCTTCATTTAGTAGTCTTCTATATATAGGATAAGTTCCTTGTTTATCTATTAAAGAAGGTTTTACGAAGTTATCATCTTCTACAACATTACTATCCTTTTCTATTAAACTGTAGGCAGCTTGTGATATTTGTGTTGTAGTTCTATAGCTTTTAGCTAAAATATTGCTTTTCCCTTTCATATCAAAACCAATGCTGCTAAAGCTTCTTCCCTTTACAAGCCAGGAGTGAGTATATATGCTTTGAGCGTTATCTGCCACAAACATAAAGCTTGAATATTCTTTTTCTAGCTGAAGGTGTTTTAAAAATTCCAGCTGAACTCTAGTCAAATCCTGACTTTCATCTACTATTATATGAGTATACTTTTTTATTGAACTTTTCTTAACTTGATATAGAGCTATAAGTGCCATATCTTGAAAATCAAGATAACCTTCTGATTTCAATTTTTTTCTATAAAGAAGCATCAAATTAAATATAGCCTCTCTTGTCCTGGAATTCTTCATAAGCTTTTGAGGGCTTTCATTTCCTTTTTTTATTGCCCTGCCCATTCTATCTACACTTTGATACTCTTCAAGCTCCATATAATTACAAGCTTTAATCCATTCAACTTCATCCAGTAAAAATTTTGAATTTCGAATGTCTAATATGGATACATCTATATAAACCTTACTTAATTCAGCAATAGCTTGATTTATTAAGTTATACTTAATATTATTATTAATTGTTTTGTAGTTTAACCTTTTAGAATCTATGTAAATCTTATAATAATCATATATAATCTTGTCTATTGTATATATTTCAACTTTAGACTTGTCTATGGAAAATAAACTCTGAAATTCAATCTTATCTTCATCCTGAACTTTCTCATAAATGTATTTTATATAATTTACTAGGGTTTTATTAAAGGTTACTATTAATATTTTGTCATCTGCTTCAAAACAGTAGTGATTAAGTAAAAATGGTATTCTGTTTACAGCTACTGTAGTTTTTCCCGATCCTGCTACTCCCCTTATCAAACTGTGTCCTGAAGGCTTTGATTGTACTAATTTTTTTTGTTCAACATTTAGCTGCATATATTTATCCCCCTCGTACAAAATGTTAAATAATAATACCAAATTAGAGTAATATATGCATATTATAACGTATTTTTACTTTTTTATCAAAATATATGGTAAATAAAGATATTTTTCCTTTACAATAATCTCGAAAAATTGCATTAAGCTGTCCATTTATGATAAATTTGATTACTCATTAACGTTCCATATACAAATAAGCACACTTCACCCTTATCTTGTAATATATTAACTAACTCTCCATTCCTTTTTATAATCTATATGGCATTTGAACTCTTTTCCTATATAAATAAAAGCTAGCATGGATTAATTAAAACTCCATACTAGCTTTTAATAAAGTAACTTCATATGAATTATGGACTTCATCAGCCTGTGTCAAGATAAAACTTAAAAAATATTTATATTGATTTCAATTTCAGAATAGCTGCATTTATTTTTTGACGTACTTTTTTGACTTCTACTGTCTCCCATTTTATTAAAAATTTTATAAAGCTGATATTCTTGCTACTCCCAATTTTAAACAATAGCATACTAATTACTTCCCTATTTGTTTTAGTTAATTCTTCAATAAGTGCCTCCCTTGTATCTTCACCCACATTTAAAATTTTATTATATAGTTCATCCATATACACAGGTTTGTAGTTTTCCCAGCCTTTACTTGAAAAAACTATCATAGGAAGTCGACCATTATAATCTATATCCAGATAATTATTTATAATCATCCAATCTATTATCTTTGTTATTTCTTCAATAGTTAATTTATTAAAGTAACCATAACTTGGACATAGTTCAAGTTGCTTCTCTAATAGTTTCTTATCCTTTGAGCCTTTTAGTATTTTTGCAAGCATTGTTCTACCACCTACAAATATAATCTCATCTGCTGCTCTAAGAATATTTTTTATGTCTTCTTCTGATGGTTCTATTTGCCCTTTTGTGTTATTTAATTGATATGATACTTTAGATTTTTTACTCATAACTACTACTCATTCTCTCCTATCTCCTAAAGCATTTACTACTGATTCATCATTTTTAACTAGATTTATTATTTCATCTCTTCCACTTCTTCTCCTAATTTTATATAACAGTCCTTTTCATAAAAACTTATACCATATCTTATAATATTTTTATACCCTTCACTTCTAAGTTCCTGGTCATAACCTTTTTCCTTAATCTGCTTTAAAGCATCCTCTGCTCTTTTTTCTAAATCATCAATATGTTTAGCTATTTTAAATTCAATTACTATAGCTACTCCTCTTTTAGACACTGATTTTATAAATAAATCACTGCGTCCACTGCCGCCTTCTCGATTTGATTTTATTATGTAGTCATGCATATTAGCTAGAGTTCCCACTACAAAACCATGATAGAAATTTTCATAGGCATCATTAAAGCTTATAGTTTCCATAAGAAGTCTGCCAAGTTCAGCTTCAAAGATTTCAGCATCT
>NZ_JAEEGC010000054.1 GCF_019207025.1 Clostridium thailandense
GCATAAGTCTACTTTCGGCCGTTGTTACCTATATTATTTTACAAATCTCAAAAAGCGCTTTTTACCAATTTTCATGACTTCGCTGCAAGTTATAACTCTGCTTATATCATTTGATGTCAATTTTTCACCATTTAACTGAACGCCTCCTTGATTTATTAATCTCATAAACTCACTTTTACTCTTTATGAACTTCATATCCATTAACCTTGGAATAATATCCTCAATAGTTTCTTTTTTTAATCCGATTAAAAGCTCTGGAATATCGTCAGGAATGGCTTTCTTGCTGAATGCCATATCATAGTAAGCAACTGCTTTTTCCACATCCTCTTTTGTATGGTAAAGAGAGGTTATAATTATAGCTAAACGGTATTTAGCATTCCTTGGGTTTGAACCGTTATCCAGCTCTGCCTTGATTTTATCAATTTCATCGGGATGCTCATCTGTGGCTAGTTCAAAATATTTAATGATGAGTTTGTCAGGGATTTCCATGACTTTTTTAAACATTACTTCAGCAGCTTCATTAACACCAATATAGTTTCCAAGGCTTTTACTCATTTTTTCCATGCCATCTAATCCTTCAAGGATAGGCATAAAGATGGCAATCTGCTGTTCTTGATTCCAGGTTTTCTGTAGCGATCTACCCATAAGAATATTAAAGGTTTGATCTGTACCACCAAACTCGATATCAGCTTTAATTGCTATGGAATCATAAGCCTGCATTAGGGGATAAAAAAATTCATGGATTCCAATTGGAACCTGTTTTTGATATCTATTTTGAAAATCATTTCGTTCTAAAATTCTTGCAACAGTGGTGGTAGCAGCAAGTCTGATGACATCTTCAAAATTAAGTTTAGAAAGCCATTCACTATTAAATCGCACTTCTGTTTTTTCAATATCAAGTATTTTGAAAATTTGATCGCAATAGGTTTTGGCATTTTCTTTTACTTGTTCATCAGTTAGTGCAACTCTGCCTTTAGACTTTCCAGTAGGGTCGCCGATTTTTCCGGTGAAATCCCCAATAATAATTACTGCATGATGACCTAAAGTCTGCATTTGTTTGATTTTACGCAGTACAACTGCATGGCCTAAATGAATGTCTGGTGCAGAGGGGTCAAGGCCCAGTTTAATGATCATTGTTTTTTTCTCTTCACAGGATTTTTGCAGCTTTGAAAATAACTCTTCCTCGTTTATAAGAGAGTGAACTCCTTTGCAGATAATTCGCATTTGTTCATTTGCTGTTAACATATTTAACATCTCCTTGAAATATTATTTCAATATTTGCAAGGTCTATAAGAGTGTAAAAGCAGCAATAAAAAAACTCGCCCCTTTTTTCAAAAGGACGAGATTATATTTCGTGTTACCACCTTAGGTTTATAAACAACTCACATTGCTTACCTTATCAAGTACATCATTACAAAATGAGATACTCTATCACGATAACGGGTGCAGGTTTCCGTCGCAGCCTACTTAGTAAATCCGTTCGGTGCGAAGCTCAAAGATGTATTCACAATCATTAACCATGCACCTCTCATCATACGGTAACTTTCTGTCTGGTATACTGATTGCTACTAATTCTTATCGCAGCTTTTATTTCTTATACTCCAAAATGCGGAATGCCGCAAATTTTCGTTATGCAGATATTAATTAAAAAAATTATACTCTATGGTATATCTAAAGTCAATAGGTAAATGTATCTTTAAAATTAGATAGTTATATAGCATCATTATTTGATTTCAAAGAATCATCTAGTTCTATTTCGCATATATCATATTTCAAAGAATAGCCAAAAAAATTGTTCTTATGAGCCCAATCACACATCATTTCGAGGATAGGCACTATTTCTTTTCCACATTTTGTAATCGAGTATTCAACTCTTGGGGGAACTTCTGGATATACTTTTCTTTCTATAAGTTGGTTCTCTTCAAGATCTCTCAATTGCTTTGTTAATATCTTATGCGTTATATCCGGGATCAAATGCTGAAGTTGTCCAAATCTCAGGGTGTCATACTCTTTAAGAAACCATAATATTAAGGGCTTCCATCTGCCACCTACAACGCTAAAAGTAACTTCAAGCTCACATATAGCTTCTTTTGATTTTCTACTTTCTTTGCTCATAATAAATCTCCTTATTTGCATAGTTTATTAGTATTATTTAGGATACAATCTGTAATTAAAGCGTATTCTTGATTAGTATTATACTATAAACTAGCTAATATAAAAATTTTTTATCAACAATTTTACAACTCTGCTATTATATTTCCAGTTTCTGTAATAACGTAACCACCTATACCGAGTAACTCTGTCTTAAACTCCTTTGAACGTACAATGTCAATAATGGCTTTAAAAGAAGGTTTATTTAGATCCTCTTTTTTTATAACTAACTCATATCTTTCGTTTTGAAGTGGAATGAAATCTATATTTTGAACTTGAAGACTGGTTTTTTCATTTCCCAAACCAACATCGGCACTTCCACGGGCAACGCTGCTGGCAACTGCTAAATGAGAGAATACCTCTTTATTGTAACCTTTAATTTTATATCTATCTATATTAAGTTTACGCAATTGTTCGTCTAAAAGAATTCTAGTTCCACAGCCTTTTTCTCTGTTGATTATGATTATATTAGGTTTTTTTAAATCTTCCCAAGTTTTTATGTTCTTAGGATTTCCTTTAGCCACGTAAAAACCCTGCATCCGGCATGCAAGGTGAATTATTACTGTTGGGATGCCAGGGACAAGCCTTCTCACATAAGGAATATTATACTGATTAGAATCTCCATCCCATAAATGGGAAGTAGCTACTTGCACATTTCCTTGATAAAGTGCAAGCAAACCATTGTAGCTTCCGGTATATGAACGAAGAGCATGTACTCCATTAGGATGAAGCTCTAAATATCGTGATAATATGTCAAGAAGCATATCTTGACCACAAATTATAAAACCATCATTTGAGTAAATATCCTCTAAAAGAAGAGAAGAAGTTTTTATGAATTTTGAAGGAGTATTCTGATTTATTTCAGTATTTTTGATTTTTATTTGTTTAGTTCTATTTTTATACTCCTCCACATCTTTTAAATCTATTCTAATTTTTTTCCCAACCTTATACCCATTTAATTCTCCACGTTTTATTAATTCATATACTGTATTTTTAGCAATTTTTAATTTGTTTGCAACTTCTTGTGGAGTTAAAGATGTGTCTTCTAACATTTTATATCACCTACTTTCAGTATAGAGTGCATGATGAACACTTATTCACGATGTTAAATATATTGACAGTATTATTGGTAGGATAAGTTTTGAAAATATACTCTTAAGTAAAAATTAAGTGTCTGACCTTGACCTATACATATAATTATTCTGGAAAATTAGAAAGCTGCAATTTAATTTATATGTAAACTAAATTGCAGGCGCTTGGGATAATAAAAAATATCTTTAAAGGGCTTTTAGTAATTTGATATTTATTATAACATTTAATTAATAAATTATCAATTAAATTAGGCTAAAATTAATTAATAATTAAAAAAGTTCTTGATTTAATATTAAGATGCAATTATAATTAAACACAAAATATCATGACTATGTAAATTTGTGCAGTTTTATATTGTTATGTTATGTAATGTAACCTTTTATTAATTTAAATTTGGAGGTGTTCTTATGAAAAGTTTAAGAAAAAATCTATTTGCTTTTTTACTTTTAGGAATTATTCTTGTTTTTGTAGGCTGTGAAAATTCCAATAAAACTTCGAAAGACCAAGGAAATACTGATTCTACAAAATCACAAAGCAAAGCTGTTACCTTAACTGTATCAGCAGCAGCTAGTTTAAAAGATGCAATGGAGGAGATAAAACAAGCTTATAATAAAGAAAAACCAAATATTAAAATTACATATAACTTTGGGGCATCAGGGACACTGCAAAACCAAATTGAACAAGGTGCACCAGTAGACATATTTATATCAGCAGGAACAAAGCAAATGGATGTATTAAAACAAAAAAATCTTTTATTGAACGAAACAGTAAAGAATTTATTAGAGAATGAGGTTGTACTAATTGCACCAAAAGACGCAGAAAATATTACTGGTTTTAATGATTTAGCAGAGGATAAGGTAAAAAAAATAGCATTGGGAGAACCTAAAACTGTACCAGTAGGACAATATTCTGAAGAAGTATTAACAAATTTAAAATTGATGGATAAAGTAAAGTCAAAAATTGTCTTAGGTAAAGACGTAAAGGAAGTATTAGCATGGGTAGAAACCAAAAATGTTGATGCAGGGATTGTTTATGAAACAGATGCAAAAATATCCAACAAGGTTAAAATTATAGCTAAGGCACCTAAAGATTCTCATAAGCCTGTAATATATCCAGGTGCTGTTATTAAAAATAGTAAAAATGCAGACGTTTCTATAGACTTTATGAATTTTGTATCGGGAGAAGAAGGCAAGGACATATTAGAAAAGTATGGATTTAAGGTATCACAAAATAAATAATGAGTAAAGATGCTTTGAATACTTTGCTTAGTATGAACTAAATAGGGGGGATAAAAATATTGTTTGATTTGTCACCAATGTGGATTTCTTTAAAAACGACAATTACAGCTACATGTATAATATTTTTTATTGGGATTGCAGCTGCATACTTTATGGAAGGTTATCATGGGAAACTAAAAGGTGTCATGGACACTGTACTTATTCTTCCACTTGTTTTACCTCCAACAGTAGTAGGATTTTTTTTATTACTCATATTTGGAACCAATGGACCTATTGGTAAATTACTTCTTGAGCTTAATACAAGTATAATTTTTTCCTGGCCCTCTACAATAATATCGGCAGCAGTTGTTGCTTTTCCATTAATGTATAAAACAACAAGGAGTTCTTTTGAGCAAATAGATAACAACATTATAAATGCTGCAAAAACTTTAGGATTGTCTGAATGGACAGTTTTTTGGAAAATTATAATACCATTAGCGTGGCCAGGTGTAATTGTTGGTACGGTGCTTGCTTTTACAAGGGCACTTGGAGAATTTGGAGCAACGCTTATGATTGCAGGAAATATACCGGGTAAGACACAAACTATTCCAGTTGCCATTTATTTCGCAGCAGAAAGTGGAGAAATGAGTACAGCTCTTATATGGGTAATATTGATTGTAGCTATTTCTATGCTAGTTATGGTTTTAATGAATTGTTGGTCTGAATATCAAAGAAAATTGATATACGGATTTAGGGGGTAACACATGGGAATATACGTAGATATTGAGAAAAACTTACCTGAATTTAATCTGAAAGTTACTTTTAATACGAATGAAGAGATAATTGGACTCCTAGGAGCTTCAGGATCAGGTAAAAGCATGACTCTTAGGTGCATTGCTGGATTAGAAACACCTACTAAAGGAAGAATTGTTTTAAATGACAGAGTTCTTTATGATTCAGATAAAAAAATAAATATTAAAGCTAATAAAAGGAAAGTAGGATTTTTATTTCAAAATTATGCGCTTTTTCCTCATATGACAGTAGTTGAAAATATAAGGCTTGGATTAAAAAGATTTTCTAAAAAAGAGCAGGAAGGAAAGGTGAAAGAAAAAATAGAACTTATGCAGCTTGAAGGCCTTGAAAGTAAATTTCCAAACCAACTTTCTGGAGGTCAGCAGCAGAGAGTTGCTCTTGCAAGAACATTAGCAGTAGAACCGGAAATCTTATTACTTGATGAACCATTTTCAGCTATAGATAATCATTTGAAAAGTAAATTAGAAAGACAAATTATAGATTCATTATTAAATTATAAAGGCAATGTAATATTTGTTTCACATAACTTAGAGGAAATATATAGAATGTGCGAAAACTTAGTTGTACTATCTAAAGGAAAAATGTCAGCTTGTGGCTCAAAGGAAAAAATCTTTTCTAAGCCACCAACCTTATCAGCAGCACAGTTAACGGGATGTAAAAACATATCTAGAGTTAGAATCTTGGATAAAGATTATATTGAAGCATTGGATTGGGGGTGTAAGCTGAAAATAAAAGATAGCATTAAAGCTTCTGTAGCTTATGCAGGAATCAGAGCACATCACATTCATATCGGTGATTTCGATGGTGAAGATAATACCTTTAAAGGTATTATGGATTTTGTACGAGAAGGTCCTTTTACAGTTACAGTTTATTTGAAGATTATTGAAGAAGAAACAAAATACAGATCCGTGAGTTTACAATTAGAACTTACAAAGGAAGAATGGATTGCTATAAAAGATGTTCCACAGCCTTGGAATATATGTATTGATAGAGAAAAGCTATTTTTAATTGAAGATGAAAAATAAAAATTCTAAAAGCAGGTGAAAGCCTGCTTTTAGAATTTTATCCTTTTTCTAATTCGCTGCAGGAGCAAATCTAAAATTTTATATAAATTGTAAATTCTAAGATAAAATTTATATAATTTACTAGATTAACTAAAACAGCAGTATATAACAATTCATAACTAAACATAAAGTAACATGACATAACTCCATGTAATTTGAGGGGGTATAAAACCAGAATTAACTATGGCTTTGTCTAAATGTGATTAAAATAAATTTTAGAAAATTTTCAAAATAACGAATTGTAAATGTATTCTATTAATGATAAAGTGAGAAAATCGAATTAATTTAAATGATAAATCAACAAAAAATACCCTCAAAAATTAAGAAAATGTTAAAAATCATATTGAACATATAAATTTTTTATGTTATATTCATTTAAAGTCAAACAGCGAAAAGACTTTGAATAAAAAATTCGAGGAGGAATAGAAATGAGACAGGTAGCTATTTATGGAAAAGGCGGAATTGGAAAATCTACAACAACACAAAATCTTACAGCAGGACTTGCAACTATGGGAAAAAATATTATGGTAGTAGGATGTGATCCTAAGGCAGATTCAACAAGATTATTATTAAATGGTTTAGCTCAAAAATCAGTATTAGATACATTAAGAGAAGAAGGAGAGGATGTAGATTTAGATTTAATATTAAAACCAGGTTTTGGTGGAATTAGGTGTGTTGAATCTGGTGGACCAGAACCAGGCGTGGGTTGTGCAGGTAGAGGGATAATAACTTCTATAAACATGCTTGAGCAATTAGGAGCGTATACAGATGATTTGGATTATGTATTTTATGATGTATTAGGAGACGTTGTTTGTGGAGGTTTTGCTATGCCTATTCGTGAAGGAAAAGCGCAAGAAATATATATAGTTGCCAGTGGTGAAATGATGGCATTATATGCAGCAAATAATATATCAAAAGGTATTCAAAAATATGCAAATAGTGGTGGAGTTAGATTGGGTGGTATTATATGTAATAGCAGAAAGGTAGCTAATGAATATGAACTATTAGATGCATTTGCTAAGGAACTTGGAAGTCAATTAATTCACTTTGTTCCAAGAAGTCCTATGGTTACAAAGGCAGAAATAAATAAAAAGACTGTCATAGACTTTGATACAACAGCAGAACAAGCAGATGAATATAGACAGTTAGCACAGAAAATAGATGGAAATGACATGTTTGTTATACCAAAACCAATGAAACAAGAAAGACTAGAAGAGATATTAATGGAATATGGTCTTAATGAATAAAAGTGGAGTGAAATTATGAAAAATACACTAGAAAAATATATCCCCCATTTTGCGACAATGAGAGATATATTACGTGCAGAAATACTAAATATATTTAAGCAATTATATTATAACATAGTTAAATAAGGAGGTCAATTTATGTTAATGATAAAGGCTATTATAAGACCAGAAAAGACTGCTTTAGTTCTTTCAGAACTATGTGATGCAGGGTTTCCAGCTGTTACTAAATATGATGTAGTAGGAAGAGGAAAACAAAGGGGGGTCAAAGTAGGAGAAATATATTATGATGAGATACCTAAGGAAATTCTTATGTTAGTGGTAAAAGATGAAGAGAAAGAGGATGTAATAGGAATAATTATGAAAAATGCCAAAACAGGGCAAAAGGGTGCTTTTGGTGATGGAAAAATATTTGTTACCCCTGTTGAAGAGGTGTATACAATAAGTTCAAGCTCTAAAGAATTGTAAAGGAGGGGTACTTATGAAAGAAGTCACTGCTATTATAAGGATGCATATGGTAAATAAAACAAAAGAGGCTCTTCTCAAAGAAGGATTTTCTGGATTTACCTGCAGAAAAGTAATGGGTCGTGGAAAGAAAAAAATAGATTTTTCATTGTTTTCTGATGTAATTTCACCAGAGATTATTGAAAATAGAAATATTGCAGAACAGGTTTCAGAATTTCATAGATTGGTCTCTAAAAGGATGATAGTACTTTTAGTTAATGATGAAGATTTGCAGAAGGTAGTAAATACAATTATGGAAGTGAATAACACAGGGAACCCAGGGGATGGAAAGATATTTGTCGTTAATGTGTTAGATGCAATTAGAGTAAGAACTGGAGAAAAAGGAGCAGAGGCAATTTAATAGTGAGAAGAGGTGATTGTTAAATGAAGAAAGTAATTGACAAAGTTTTAGAAAAATACCCTGCTAAAGCTTTCAAGAATAGAAAAGAACATATAGTTGTAAAAACTGGAGAGAATGAAAAACCTATTATACAAGCAAATGTAAGAACAATACCGGGGATAATCACCAACAGAGGCTGCTGCTATGCTGGATGTAAAGGTGTTGTTATGGGACCTATTAAGGATATGCTTCATATAGTACATGGGCCTATCGGATGTGCTTATTATGCTTGGGGCACCAGAAGAAATAAGGCAAAGTTAGAAGAAGGAGGGCAAAATTTTATTGAATATTGTTTTTCAACAGATATGCAGGAAAGCGATATAGTTTTTGGTGGAGTTAATAAATTGAAACAAGCCATAAAAGAAGCAGTTGAAATTTTTCACCCAAAGGCCATAGGAATTTATGCCACCTGTCCTGTAGGTCTTATAGGTGATGATATTAATGCAGTTGCACAAGAGGCAAGAAAGGAATATGGAATAGATGTACTTGCTTTTAGCTGTGAAGGCTACAAAGGAGTAAGTCAGTCTGCTGGACACCACATAGCCAACAATATTATTCTAGAGAATGTCATAGGTAAAGGAACAAAGGAGCATAAAAAATATTCCATAGGTATTTTAGGTGAATACAACATAGGTGGAGATGCTTGGGAAATTGAAAGAGTTTTAAATAAAATTGGATACAATGTAGTTGCAACTTTAAGTGGTGATGCTACCTATGAAAGTATTGAAAATGCACACTCAGCAGATATAAACCTAGTACAATGTCACAGATCAATAAATTATATTGCTGAAATGATAGAAACAAAATATGGAACTCCATGGATAAAAGCAAATTTCATTGGTGTAACAGGAATGGTTGAAACCTTAAGGAATTTAGCAAAGTGCTTTGATGATCCATATTTATATGAAAAAACAGAGGAGGTTATAAAGGAAGAACTGGATGAAATTCAAGGTGAAATAGATTATTATAAGGAAAAATTAAAGGGAAAAACTGCATGTTTATTTGTTGGAGGCTCAAGAGCCCACCATTATCAAATACTGCTTAAGGATCTTGGAGTAAAAAGTATTCTTGCTGGCTATGAATTTGGTCATAGGGATGATTATGAAGGAAGAGAAGTAATTCCAACAATAAAAAAGGATGCAGACAGTAAAAACATTCCTGAAATTACGGTTACGATGGATAAAGACAAATACCGTATCATAATACCGGAAGATAAATATGAAATCTTAAAACAACAAGTACCATTAGGAGATTATACCGGAATGATAAAAGATATGGAGGAAGGCTCAATAGTAGTGGATGACTTAAACCACCATGAAACTGAAATGTTTATAAAGCTATTGAATCCGGATATGTTCTTCTCAGGAATAAAGGATAAGTACGTAGTTCAAAAAATGGGAGTTTTATCAAAACAACTTCACTCTTACGATTATACAGGACCCTATGCAGGCTTTAGGGGAGCATTAGTGTTTGCTAGAGAAGTAGCAGCTGGTGTTTATACCCCAGCTTGGAGGTATGTAACTCCACCTTGGAAAAAAGAACCGATGCTAGAAGGAACACTTGTTGGAGGTGATAAATAATGTTAGACATGACACCAAAAGAAATAATAGAAAGAAAAGCCTTAAAAATAAATCCTGCTAAAACCTGTCAGCCAATAGGAGCTATGTATGCAGCCTTAGGAATTCACAATTGTCTTCCACATAGTCATGGTTCACAAGGATGCTGCTCCTATCATAGAATGCAGCTTACAAGACATTTTAAAGATCCAATAATGGCATCCACTAGTTCATTTACAGAAGGAGCCAGTGTATTTGGAGGAGGGTCTAATATAAAAACGGCTATAAAAAACATTTTTTCTGTATATAATCCGGATATTATAGCTATTCACACTACTTGCCTATCAGAGACCATAGGTGATGATTTGCCTACGTATATATCTGATGCAGAAATACCAGAAGGTAAATTGGTTATTCATGCTAATACCCCAAGTTATGTAGGGTCTCATGTAACAGGATTTTCCAACATGGTTAAGGCTATGGTAGATTATCTTTCGAAAAATAGCGGAACTAAAAATGGTAAAATTAACATCTTACCTGGATTTGTTAATCCTTCAGATATGAGAGAGATTAAAAGAATATTTGATGTTATGGGAGTACCTTATATAATGTTTCCAGATACCAGTGGAGTTGTAGATTCTCCAATGGGAGAAAAATACGAAATGTATCCGAAAGGAGGAGCTAAGGTTTCAGATATTATTGATGCTGGAAACTCAGAGAAGACCATTGCTCTTGGAAGCTATACGTCTAAGGCTGCGGCAGTTGCTTTAGAGAAAAAGTGTAAAATACCTTTTCATATGTTAAAAACTCCAATAGGAATAGAAGCGGTAGATGAGCTGTTGATGGTCTTATCAAAGATGACAGGAAGAGAAATACCTTATGAGCTAGAGGAAGAAAGAGGACAATTAGTTGATTTAATGCTGGACAGTTATCAATATTTTCATGGTAAAAAAGTAGCTATTTATGGTGACCCTGATTTGGTAATAGCTTTAACTGAATTTGTGGTTAGTTTAGGAATGATACCTAAATATGTTATTACAGGAACTCCAGGAGAAGAATTTGAGAAAGAGGTTGAAAAAATAATGGAGAAAGCAGAGATAGAAGGATATGCTAAAAGCGCTTCAGATCTATTTCAGCTTCACCAATGGATTAAAAACGAGTCTGTAGATTTATTAATAGGAAATACTCATGGAAAGTTTATTGCCAGAGCGGAAGATATACCTTTTGTAAGATTTGGTTTTCCTATTTTAGATAGATATGCACATTATTATATGCCAACAGTGGGGTATAAGGGAGCTATTAGATTGATGGAAGCAATGTGCAGTGCAATACTCGATAGAATGGACAGAGAGTGCAGAGATGAAGATTTTGAATTAGTAAGATAGTTAAATTTTGATATATAAAGCTTAATTTATAAAATTTATATTTTAAATTCTTATCCCCTTTTGGGTTTAGATATTTATTTTATAGATTAAGTTTTATGTTATATCCAATGTTTGTTACTTTTAATATTTATAAAAACTATATTTAAACTTTAGAATTATTTAATTTTAGCAGGAGGTGAGTATATGGAAAGTTTACCTAAAGAGATTGTCAATGAGTGTCTTGAGACTGTAGAGAATATAGAAGAAAGAGTACAAGATTTGATAAAGGAAAGAGAGGCCTTTGTATGTTACAATTCTAAAAATAATAAGGGGACTTTAAGATGTGATGAAGAAAGTGTTTCGGGCTCTGTAAGTCAAAGAGCTTGCGTATATTGTGGGGCAAGGGTAGTTTTAAATCCTATTACTGATGCTTATCACATAGTACATGGACCTATTGGCTGTGCTAGTTATACTTGGGATATAAGGGGGAGTTTAAGCAGTGGTGAAGAAGTATATAGAAATAGTTTTTCTACTGATTTAAGAGAAACGGATGTTATATTTGGTGGAGAAAAAAAGCTAATTGCTGCAATAGATGAAATAGTAGAAAAATATAAGCCAAAAGTAATTTTTATATATTCAACTTGCATTGTTGGTGTTATTGGAGATGATACAGATGCAGTCTGCAAAATGGCAGAAAAAAAGCATAATATAAGGGTCATTCCAGTTAAATCTCCAGGTTTTGCAGGACATAAATCTATGGGATATAAAGCTGCTTGCAATGCAATCATTAATTTAATGGGAGAGGAAAAAAGCAACCAAAAACTAAATGGAATTAATTATTTAGGTGATTTTAATTTAGCAGGAGAGGTTTGGATTATAAATAATTACTTAAAACGTATAGGAGTTGATATAATTGCTAAAATCACCGGAGACAGCACATGCAGAGAAATAATGGAGGCACCTAAGGCAAAATTAAACATTGTACAGTGTGCAGGTTCCATGGCGTACTTAGCTAAAAGGATGGAAGAGCTTTATGGAATGCCTTTTCTAAAAATAAGCTTTTTTGGAGTAGAAGATACTAAAATATCTCTTATGCAAATTGCAGATGCTTTTGGAGATGAAACAATAAAAGAGAGAGCAAAGGAATTAATATATAAAGAAGAAGAAAAGGTGGAAAAAGAGCTTAATTATTATAGGGGAAGATTAAAGGGCAAGAAGGCAGCTATTTATGTGGGGGGAGGCTTTAAAGCTATTTCTTTAATAAAACAATTTAAAGATCTTGGTATAAAAACAGTTATGGTAGGGACACAAACTGGAAAAGCAGAGGATTATGACATTATAAGGAGTATAGCAGAAGAAGGAACAGTAGTATTAGATGATGCTAACCCAGCAGAATTGGAAAAGTTTATGCTTGAAAAAGGCGCAGATATATTAGTTGGTGGAGTAAAGGAGAGACCTTTAGCTTATAAACTTGGAGTGGCCTTTTGTGATCACAATCATGAAAGAAAGCATGCTCTATGTGGTTTTGAAGGAGCTGTAAATTTTGCAAAAGAAATAGACTTAACAGTAAATAGTCCTGTTTGGAAATATGTATAAAAGGGGTGATTAAGGTGAAAAGTAGAAATTTTGTCAATTTAAATGTAAATCCCTGTAAAATGTGCATGCCTATGGGTGCTGTGCTGGCCTTTAAAGGTATTGAAAATAATATGGTTATATTGCATGGATCTCAGGGTTGCAGCACGTATATCAGAAGGCACATGGCAACTCATTATAATGAACCTATAGATATTGCTTCCTCCTCTTTGACGGAAAATGGGACAATATATGGTGGAACTAATAATTTAAAAGCAGGATTAAGAAACATGATAAAGCTTTATAATCCATCAAGTATTGGGGTTATAACTACCTGCTTAGCTGAAACTATTGGAGAAGATATAAATAGAATTGTTAAGGAATTTTTAGAAGAAGAAAAAGTCCATGAGAAGCTTAAAATAATCACAGTGCAAACTCAGGGCTACGGTGGAAGCCATTCAGAAGGATATTATAGAACTTTAAGAAAAATAGTAGAGCAAGTGGCTGAGAAAAGGGAAGAAAATAATAAAATTAATATAGTAAGTGCAAATTTAAATCCGGGAGATGTTAGAAATATAAAAAGAATTTTAGACAGCTTTGGAGCCTCTTATATAATGCTTCCAGATGTATCAGAAACTTTAGATTCTCCGCATAACAACAATTATAAGAGAATACCAGAGGGTGGCACTAAAATTGAGGAAATAAAGGAAATGGGCGGGGCCGAGGCTACTATTGAGATGGGAATGACAATAGATAAAAGCCTGTCTCCAGGACAATATTTAGAAGATACTTTTGGAGTACCACTTTATAAAGCTCCAATTCCAATAGGACTTGAAAGTACAGATGAGTTTATTTTTCTAATATCTAGAATACTAGGAAGAAAAATACCAGAGGACTTAAAGACTGAACGAGGAAGATATCTAGATGCTATGATAGATAACCACAAATATACTGGCGAAGCAAGAGCAGTAATATATGGAGAGCCAGAATTAGTATTTGCTGAAGTAAATTTATGTCTTGAAAATGGAATTTTGCCTAAGGTTGTGGCTACAGGAGCTAAGAATGAAATTATAAAGACTTTACTAAAGGATAAGCTAAGTAATTTAAAAGAAGAAGCTATTGTTTTAGATGATACGGATTTTGATACAATAGAGTATCATGTTAAAAAAGAGAAGGTTAATATAATGATAGGTAATTCAGATGGACGAAGAATAGCTGGTAGATTGGGTCTTAAAATTCTAAGAACAGGTTTTCCTGTACATGATATGGTAGGAGCTCAAAGAAAGTTCTTTACTGGATATAATGGTTCCGCATTCTTCATTGATAATGTAGCTAATATCATATTAGAACATGCAGAAGAAACCTTTAGAAAAGACGCTTTTAATAAATATTATAAAGAGGAAAATAAAATGAATACTAAAGAAAAAGGAAATAATATGGAAAAAACTTTTACTCATCCTTGTTACAATAAAGGTGCCCACGAATTTGCCAGAATGCATATACCAGTAGCTCCTAAATGTAATATAAGCTGTAATTACTGCAGCCGAAAATTTGATTGTCCAAATGAAAGCAGGCCAGGAGTAACTAGTGAAGTTCTTACGCCAGAGCAAGCTTTATATAAGTTTAGAGAGGTTAAAAAGAAAATTCCTAATCTTAAAGTATTAGGTATAGCAGGTCCAGGAGATGCCCTTGCTAATTTTGAGGAAACAAAACGATCTATAGAACTTATAAAAGAAGAAGACCCAGATATAACCTTTTGCTTATCCACAAATGGACTAATGCTTCCTTTTTACGCAAATGAATTAATATCTCTTGGGGTTTCACATATTACTGTAACTATTAATGCTGTTGATAAAAAAATAGGAGCTCAAATTTATAAAGAGATAAACTATTTAGGTACCAAATATACTGGAGAAGCAGCAGCAGAAATACTTATGAATAATCAACTTACAGGATTAAGATACTTAACTGCAAATGGTGTAGTATGTAAAGTTAATACAGTAATGATAAAAGGAGTAAATGATAAGCATATTGTAGAAGTTATTAAAAAGGTTAAAAACTTTGGAATTTATATAACTAATATAATGCAGTTAATACCAGTTAAAGGAAGTGTGTTTGAGGACAAACCATTAGTTAGTACTGTTGAATTAAATGAAATGAGAAAAGAATGCGAAAAATATGTAAAACAAATGTATCATTGCAAACAATGTAGAGCAGATGCTATAGGTACTTTATCTTTGGACAGATCTATTGATTTTAGAAATTTCAATGGTTGTAATGGTGGATGTGGAAGTGAGAAGAAGGTTATAGAATTAAAAGAGAACACAAATAATTATAAATTTGCAGTGGCTACTAAAACTGGTATAAATGTAGATCAGCATTTTGGTCATGCAGAGGAATTTCATATCTATTCATATTCCGCAGGGAATATAACTTTTTTAGAGAAAAGACAAGTTGATAAATATTGCACTGGAATTGAGGAGTGTGATGAACATGAAGATAAAATTGATAAGATTATAAGAATTATAGGAGATTGTAATGCAGTGCTTGCAATTAGAGCAGGAGAACAGCCAGTAAAAAGACTTGAAGAAAAGGGAATAAAGTTCATTCAAATATACGAAGGCATAAATAAAGGGATTATAAAGGCAGTAAAACAACTGTTAGCATAGATTATAAATGAGATTTAAAAGTGCTTTAACTAGTTAAAAAACTTTCAAAGTTTTATTAGCAGGAATAATAAAAGGAGGGTTGAGGGTGAGTTTAAAACTTAATGGCTGTAAAAAGCTAATTTTAGATAGAAGTCTTATGGAAATCTTTAAAAATCAAGTAAGAATAGATAATACATTAATTATAAACTTTTTAAAAATAATGAAGGACATTGGGGTAGATTATTTCCAAATTGACAGAACTACTCTGGATAAAGTGAAAATTTATCCAGGGTTTTTTAACAATTATATATATGAAGTAAAAGATAAAAAAGACTTGAGCGTAATGGATAAATTTAAAATTATAAGTATGGATTTTGAAAAATTCTGGAGTATTCCGGTGCCTAAGTATATAAAAGCAATACTCCAGTTAAAAATAGAAGATTTATTAGAAGAAAACATGAGTAAAATAAAATGGGTTTTAATGAATCATAAGATAGAAGCAATAATGATAACTAATATAAGTAAATGTAATTATGATTCCTGGAGTAATTATATACTAAAATTAAAAGAAGCTTTTAATGTAAAGATTGGATTTTGTGCAAATAATAAGTTATACATGGGTACAGCAGTATCCATAGAAGGTCTTATGGATGGAGCTGATATAATAACTACAGTTTTTAATGGGACAGAATATGGATTTGCAGCTTTGGAAGAAACCTTAATGGCACTTAAAACAATATGTCATTGTGAAGTTAAAGGAAACTTAGAATTGTTATCACAGCTATCCTCTTTTTATAAGAAAATAACTTACAAAGAAATATGCTGCATTAAATCTGTTTTAGGAGAAGATATTTTTAAATATGAATCAGGTATTCATGTGGATGGAATAGAAAAAGATCCACATACCTATGAACCTTTTGATCCAAAAGAAGTTGGAAAGAAAAGAGAAATGCTGCTTGGAAAACATTCAGGAAGCAAGTCCATCATAGTTAAACTTAAAGAATTAAAAATTAATTATAATAATGTTAATATAAATGAACTTTTAGAAAGAGTTAGGGATAAGAGTATTCTTTTAGGAAGAAATGTTTTAGATGAGGAGCTTTTGAATATGCTGTAGAGAGGGTGATCGGCCGACACTTAACTTATACTCCGGAATATATAATTCTATTCATATAGTAATCTAGTCTATATGAAGGAGTATAATGATGACAGTCTTTAATATGTTTAATGCTTTTAAATACAAGAAGATAGTTATTATAGAAAGTAGGGGATACCATGAAGAATATAAATACTAAGTATGGAATACTAGAAGGAATAACTTCAGTGAGCTATTACGATAACAATCTAATAAAGGAATGTACCTTAAATAAGATAAACAATATTAAAACTCCTTATGGAATCTTTGTACCACAGTGGGATGACAGTGGAGAAAGGCGAAAGCTTACTTATTCTATTTCCTTTCATAAGAATGGCAATTTGAAAAGTATTTCTCTGCAAAATATGAGCTATCTTAATACACCTATAGGAATTTTACCAGCAGAGCTTATTACTTTTTATGAGGATGAAAGTATAAATAGAGTATTTAATTTAAATGGGAAAATATCTGCTTACTGGACAGAAGAGGATGAGTGTAAATTAGCAGATGACATAGAATTTAATCTTCCAATAGGAAGGTTTAGAAAAAAAACTATAGGAATACATTTTTATAAAAGTGGTGAAGTAAAGAGTATTACATTCTGGCCAAGAGACAAAATTACTATAAAATCTCCCATTGGCAATGTAGTAACCCGTATAGGCTTATCTTTTTATAAAAATGGAAATTTAAAATCTTTTGAACCTAGTGAGTATATATGCGTAAAAACTAAAATAGGTAATATAACTGCTTATGATAACAATCCTCTTGGAGTTAATGGAGATTCAAATTCAGTAAGGTTTTCTATAGATGGTGAAATTAAAAGTTTAACTACTTCTACAGATAAAATAGAGGTGATTTTAGAAAATGGAGCTAAAAAGGTTCATCAGCCACAGTTAAAGCCAAGCTTGTTAAGTGAAGGGAGTATGGAAATTGTTCCTCTCTGTATAGAATTTTATGAGAATAAGGTTTGCTTTGATAAAATCTATGAATATTTTGTAAGTGACTGCACCTTCAAAATTGAAAAAAAGATTTTAAAAATTGATTCTTCTTGCTCTAATTGTGCTGGGTGTTCTGGGTGTAGTTGAAGTAATTTAATGAATGCTTGAAATATGTGGAGGTGAAAGCATGTTTGCAAAAGTGGTAGATACTACCCTTAGAGATGGAGAGCAGAAGGCTGGAATTGCACTGGGGATGAAGAAAAAGTTGAAAATAGCAAAGCTTATAGATGAAATAGGGATATATCAAATTGAAGCTGGAATACCAGCTATGGGAGGAGAGGAAAAAGAGAGTGTTAAGAAAATTGCAGAGTTTGGACTTAAAAGTAAAATTTCATCCTGGAACAGGATGAATATTAAAGATATACAGCATTCTATAGACTGCTCTGTGGATATAATTCATATATCTGTTCCTTCATCTTATATACAAATAAATAGCAAGTTATGTAAGGATAAGAATTGGATTATTGAAAGTATGAAAAAAAGTGTAAGTTTTGCAAAAGAGAAAGGCTTTGAAGTAACTATTGGCTTTGAAGATTCTTCTAGGGCGGATATTAATTTTATGATTAAATTGTGTAAAAATGCACTAGCTTTGGGAGTAAGGAGAATTAGATATGCGGATACAGTTGGGGTTTTATACCCAAGAAAGACTTATAAACTAATAAAGCAGATAAAAAATGAAGTACCTGTAGAAATAGAAATTCATGCTCACAACGACTTTGGTATGGCACTTCCGAATTCTTTGGCAGCTATTAAGGCAGGTGCTGAATTCGTGGACTGTACGGCTGCCGGAATAGGCGAGAGGGCTGGCAATTGCAAGCATTCAGAGCTTTTTAGCGTACTCAAAAATTATAAAATAGAAAGTAATTATACAGATAAAAATCCTTTAGAGGAGAAAGAAAAAATAATTTTAAGTTCTATGCTAAATGTATAAAAAGGTTCTCTAGCGCTTATATATTTTAAAAAAATATATACAAATTATGTAAAAAATATGATAATATGTAAGCGTGAAGAGGTGGTAATGTGGAGAAAGTGTATGCTTTAGAAAAAATAGATAATATTGGCAATATAGAACTTACAAATGAAAATTTACTTTATATTATAGATAAACTAAAGCTGGAAAATAGTTATCTTAGAAAAATCAAAAAATATGGTTTAGTTTGGGAAGAACAAATAGAAGAGGCAGAAGAAATTTTAAAAAATAATTATCCTGTTCTTACAGAAGTCAAAGAAAAGGAAATATGTAATGGAAATACCGATATAGCAAATGTACTAATTGAAGGAGATAACTTATATGCTTTAAATACTCTATTATTTACTCATGGAATGAAGGGTGAAAAACAGATAAATATTATTATTGATCCACCATATAATACAGGAAATAGAGATTTTATCTATAATGACAATTATGTTAATGAAGAGGATAGCTATAGACATAGCAAATGGATATCCTTTATGAATAAGCGTTTAAGATTGGCAAGGGAGATTTTAAGCAGTGATGGAGCTATATTTATATCAATAGATGATAATGAGCAAAGTCAACTGAAAATGTTGTGTGATGATATATTTGGAGCTGAGAATTTTATTAATTGCATAAGCGTTAAAACTAAAAGTGCGGCAGGTGCAAGTGGTGGTGGGGAAGATAAAAAGCTAAAAAAGAATATAGAATATCTACTTATCTACTGTAAAAACAGAGAAGAATGTAATTTAAAATCTGTATATAAAGAGCAGCTTTTGATGAATGTCATAAAAGAGAGGAGAGAAGAAGGAAGACAGTATGATTATAGGCAGGTGCTTATAGATGAAGGTACTAAAAAGTATATGTACACTATAAAAGATGGCTTCTCAGAAGATATTAAAATTTATAAGCATGAAGGATATGTTATGAAGAACATATCAGAGGTCATGGAAGAGGAAGGGTTGACGGAAGATGAGGCTTATCTAAAGTATTTCTCTAAAATATGCAGTAGTACCAATTCACAATCTTCAATAAGAAAAAGGGTAATAGAAGGTACCAAAGATGATAGAGGTCTTCTGTCTATCGAATATGTTCCTAAAACAGGTAAAAACAAAAATAGATTAACTACTAATTATTATATTAACAGCAGAATAGTTATATGGTTATCAGATGTAGCTTATATGAAAAATAAAAAAATATACAAAAAGGAGAAACTAGGAACTTTATGGGATGATATCAGCTGGAATGGAATTTCTAATGAAGGAGGAGTAGCTTTTAGCAGTGGTAAGAAACCTTTAAAATTTATAAAAAGAATTGTTTCAATGTGTGATCCTAGTGGTATTTTTATTGACTTTTTTGCTGGTTCAGGTACTTTAGGGCAGGCTATTTTGGAGATGAATAATGAAGATCACGGAAATAGGCAGTTTATATTATCTAACCTTGACAGAGAAACTCCAAACAGCTGTTTAAATATATGTGAAGGCATAACTTATAAGCGTATAAAAAATATTATCACAGGATATATGAATTCGCATGATACCTTTATAAAAGGAATAGACGGGAAATTGAAATATTATAAAGTAGAGTTTATTCCTAAGCTGCAGAGTAGAGATACTGTAAAAATACAACTAGCAGATAAGTGCACTGAACTTTTATGCATAAAGGAGAATTGTTTTAATCTGTATAAACAAGAAAATGATTATAAAATTTTTAAAAATAATAATTTAGTTATGGTAATTTGTAAGAACTTTATGGATTATTCTATTATCAGTAAGATTAAGGAAGACTTAATTGAGTTACATTCCTATAAAAAAATTCTTTATGTTTTAAGCTTAAACTATGAAATAAGCCATTGGGAATTTCAAGAACTAGATAATATGGGAATAAAGGTTGAAACCATACCACAAAAAATTATGGAAGTTTATGAGGAGGCACTAAAACTATGGTAGTGCTAAAAAGTTATCAGAGGAAAGCAGTTGAAGAATTACTCACTAAAACTAACAAGCTTCTTGAAAATTCCGAGAATAAAAAATTATTAGTTTTTAAAGCACCTACAGGAGCAGGTAAAACTATAATTGTATCAAAATATATTGAGATGTTCAGCAAACTTAAAGATAAAGATTTTTGTTTTATATGGATATCAATCGGAAAAGGTCACCTGCATGAGCAAAGTAGAAACAAAATAAGCAGTTTATTGGAAGGCAGCCCTCCATGCAGACTATTAGAGGATGTTATTAGAGATGGAATTATAAAAAGAAATTCCATAGTAGTGGTCAATTGGGAAAAGCTAAATGCAAAGAAGAATGGAGTATGGGATAACATTTTAATGAGAGAAGGAGATGAAATAAATTTTATAAGGCTTTTAGAAAACACCAGGCGTGTAAGAAAAATTATGCTAATTATTGATGAAAGTCATAATAATACTGATACAAGGACTTCAAAGGAGCTAATGAATATAATAAATCCTGAAATTTTGCTTCAAATGAGTGCCACTCCTAAATACATACCTACAGGAGAAGATATAAATGATAACAGGGCTGATTTCGTAAAAATTTTTGCAGAAGAAGTCATTAAGGCTGGAGTAATTAAAAAGGAAGTATTGATAAATGACAATATTGACGATATAAGTTTAGAGGATAAAAACTCTCTTGAGATTGTTTTAGAAATGGCAATTAAAAGAAGAGCCGAATTAAGCGAAGCTTTTAGTAAAGAGTATACTGTGATAAATCCATTATGCCTTATTCAAATACCTAATGCTAAAAGGGGAGAAGAGGTTTTAAATAAGCTCCTTACAATACTTAAAAACAAGGGAATATCAGTAGAAAGTAATAATCTTGCCATATGGGTAAATGGTAATTCTAAGAACTTAGAAAACATTGAGGATTTTAATTCTAAGATTGATGTTTTGATTTTCAAAATGGCTATAGCTACAGGATGGGATTGTCCGAGGGCACAGGTACTTTTAAAGGTTAGAGAATCTGGAAGTGAGATTTTTGATATACAAACCATTGGAAGAATTCTTCGCATGCCTGAGCAGAGATACTATAAAAATGAAATTTTAAATAAAGCCTATATATATACCAACAATAAAGATATCTCTGTTAAAGTTAACAATCTTTCTTTGGTTAAATTCTTGAAGGCTAAAATTAAGCCAGAAATGAAAAATATTGTTTTGCGTTCATATTATAAAGAACCTAGTAAGACTATGATTGTTAAAAGAAAACTATTAGATCCTATTTTTTATTCTGAGGTTTTAAAAGAACTAAATGTATCAGTAGAAAAAAGCTATGTAGATAATTTATACGTTCTAAACAAATTGAATTTTAATATGGAAATTGATAATTTGGAAAGTCAGCTTATGTATGATGGTCGTATTGAAACGTCAAAATTAGATAGAGTTAATGTAAAAATAGATCATAAAGATAGAAAGGTAAAGGTATATGAATTTGATATTGAAGAAGCCTTTACAAATCTTGTGAAAACAACTTCTGAAACCTTTTACCCCTGTTTAAAGGAGCTTATCTACAAATGTTTTTGTGATATTCTTGGCTATAGCCTGAAGGAAACAGGTATAATAACTAAGATACAAGCCTTATTTATTGTTAATTATGAAAATTTTTTTAAATCCATATTAAGGAGTACTATAGATAAGTACATGGAGGAATATAAAAAATGTGAACTCACAGAAGTAAAAGAGCATTATTACAATTTTTCTATAAAGGAGACAAAGCTTATTGAGGATTTTTCTTATGAACTCTTTAAATCAGAAAAAAGTATATATGATAAATGCTACTTAAAGAAGAATAGAAGACAAACTGAAAAAATCTTTGAAAACTTCTTGGAGAAAAATGGAGACAAACTCCTATGGTGGTATAAAAATGATGATAGAGGGAAGGAGAGCTTTGCTGTACGTTATGAGTATAATGGTGAACCACATGCCTTTTATCCAGACTACATTATGCTTTTTAAAACTGGATTGACTGGAATATTTGAAGTTAAATCAGAAAATGATAGGGAAGTAGATACCAAAACTAAGGCGAAAAGTGAATATCTGCAAAAATACTTAAAGGAAGAAATAGCAAAGGGAAAAAACATTATTGGGGGAATAGTTGAAGTATCAGACAAAAATGTAAGAATCAATAATAGTAGAGAAGAATATATTGTTGATGCGGCACATTGGGAAGGTTTTAAATGTTAATTTATGAAGAAAACCATACTGTATCTATGCAAAAGTTGATACAGTATGGTTTATTTGCAGACGATTAATCTTTTGAACTATCAGAATTTGAAATTTCAAATTGTCTGGTTTTTCCCATCATATAAGCTAACTCAATGATTCTTTGCTCTTCCTCAGACATTTCTCTATTAAACATTTTTTCAAATTGCTTAATTAGTCTAGAGGTATCAAGCTTGCTTTTTTCGATTTTATTTCTAGTATTTTTATTTATATCGTAAGTATTAATTTTAAGTTTTTCATTATAAATTTTTTTAAAGATCTCCGCTGTATAGTAAGCATCGTTAAAGGCATTATGAAAATCACCTTGAAGGTTAAGTTTTAATAATTCTACAGCATTTTGCAAACCAACATTAATACCCTTTGGAAGCTTAAAGTATTTAGATACATAGGACTGAAGATTAATATACTCTTTAGGAAAATTTATGACATCTAGATTATGATATTTAATATTTCTAAAAAGTTCTTTTATGTCGGAAACTCCCCATACACAAAATATACTCCTATCAGATCCAATGAATTTCAAAAATTCTTTATAAACCTCTTTAAAAGATTCTGCTGTATTTAACATATCTATTGTAATACCTGTCATTTCCTCTACAAAAGGATTCATAGTAGTATATAATTTAGGTTTAACTAGTCTATCAAAAGTATAAAGAATCTGGAGGTTTTTATCAAGCTTTACAGCACCAATCTGAATTATTTCAAAAGGACATTCTGAAAATATTAGATCCTTATTTTCTTTCTTAGAACTTAAGTTTTGATTAAATTCTAAATCAAATACTATATAATTCATTATTTTTCTCCTAAGATTGTAAGTTTCTATATTTGATTATAGCATAAATAAGAATCAATAAGGTTATTTTTATGTGTTTTTTAAGAGCATTCTAAGAGCAAAATATATTAGTAAAAGACCAACAATTATATTTAAAAATTGTATTACTTGAGTTGGAAAAAATACATTAGCAAAGCTTCCTATTAAGGAAATTAAAGTCAAAAAAATCATTGTAGATAAAAGTGCACCAAAACCAAAAAAGTATATATCCTTCTTTTCCATATTTTCTTCTGCGACCTTAGCAGAAAATATACCTGCCCAAAAAACTATTGTAAGTGGATTTGAGGCAGTTAAGATAACTATACGAATAAATATATCATTTGAATTAGGAATATTAAACATACATAAGCTTGGTAGAAAATCGATATTGAATTGACTTAAAATCATACTAATTCCAAAAACAAACAAAATAACAGAACCAAATATTTTTAAACATATTCTTATATTTCTTCTATTAATTATTGAAGCTATACCAAGAGTAGCTATGGTAATGAAAATACCATCTACTAAAGTTGCACCTAGTGTAGCTATTTCGCCAGCATAAAAGCCTTTTAGGACAGCTATTTGAAATATAAAAATACAAACGGGACCGATTGCAAGCTGTAATAACATACCAAATTTAAAACCTTTAAAAATCATTTTGGAACCTCTCAAATGTTAATATTTTCTTTCAGGGAAGAAAGCGTTATTATTGTATTTGATTTACTTACACCTTTGATTTTCTTTAATGTATGAGATACAAAGTCTTCTAAGGCTTTAGTATCTTCTACAAGTACCTTTAATAGATAATCATATTCACCAGCTACATGGTGGCATTCTAATACAGAATTATATTGAACTATAGATTTTCTAAATTCATCTATATTTTCTGTTTTATCGATGTTAACAAAAATAAAGGCTAAGAGCTTAAAATTAATTTTATCCCTGTTAACTTTTATAGTATATTTTTCGATTACATCTGCTTCTTCCAGTTTTCTTATTCTCTCAGCTACAGCAGGAATGGAAAGGCTTACTCTTCTACTTATTTCTGAAGTAGAAGCTCTACTATTTTCTTTTAAAGCATCAATAATTTTTAAATCAATTGAATCCATATAATCACCAACTTTTTGAATTTTTGTTAATGTTATTGTACAAATAAATTTAATTTAAGTAAATGATTTTTTAAATTACGTTAAAATATTAGGTTTTTTAAGTTTTAACTTATGATATTGAAAGTTTAAGATAATATCTTTAATATTAAACTTGAGAATTTAAAAGTTAATAATATTATCTATAGAAGAGATAACTATGAAGGTAAGCTTAATAGTTATTTTGCTTAGAATATATTAAATATTTTTAATTTTTATATGTTATAGTGTATAAAATATGTTATAATATAAACATGATAAAAAGACAACATTAAGAAAGGCTGATATAAATTGAATGATCCAACATATAATATAGGTTCTGTTTTGAAAAGAGTTAGGTTTGAAAGGGGATTGACTTTAGAAGAAACTTCAAATTTGACTGGAGTAAGTAAAGCAATGCTAGGTCAGATTGAAAGAGGAGAATCAAACCCCACAATATCAGTACTGTGGAAAATCTCTACAGGACTTCGAATTTCATTTTCTGAATTATTAGGAAGTGAAGGCAATAACTATGAAGCAATATCAATAGATAATATAGAACCAGTATATGAATCAGATGGAAAAATGATATTATACGATGTATTTCCTTTTAACCCTATATCAGGATTTGAATATTTCTATATTAAATTGCTTCCGGGAGCAGAACATGTTTCTACGCCACATCAAAGTTCGGTAGAAGAATATATTGTGGTAACAAAAGGAACTTTAAAGCTAACTTTGGATGAGCAAACATTTGAGCTTGCCGCACCGGCGGCGCTGAGATTTAAACCCAACAAGAGCCACACTTACAGTAATCCATACGATACAGAAGTTATATTTCAAAATGTAATTAAATATTAGAAATAATCCAGAGTATTATAGACATCCACGGCCGACACTTAACTTATGCGACCGGATATATTTACTTCTTCCATCACTATAAATATATCCCTGAGTATAAGTTAAGTGTCTGATGTAGGTATCTATAAAATGTATTCTGGATTAATTTTAAAATGTTTGTATGTCATAACGTATAATATATGTTATATAATAACAAGAAGGATGAAAGGAGATAATTATGATTACAGAAAGAATTGAAGCCTCAAGAAAAAATTATATTAATGCAAAGCCAGCAATTTCTTATGAGAGGGCAAGAATTTGGACAGAGTCACACAAGAAAACAGAAGGTGAAGCAGTTGCTATAAGGAGAGCTAAAGCTTTTAGAGATACTTGTGAGCAGCTACAAGTTAACATATTTGAAGGAGAGCTGATTGTTGGTGCTATTGGCGAATTTAGAAAATGTGGTATTTTAACTCCAGAATTTTCATGGACATGGGTAGATAGAGAGATGGATAACTTTGATAAAAGGGTTCAAGACCCATATGTTATGACTGATGAGCAAAGGGAATTTGTGAGGAAAAACATATTTCCATATTGGAAAGGAAAATCTTTAGAAGAAGCCTTCTTAGCTCAATTACCTAAGGATACTGCAAAAGTTGTTGTTGATACAGGTATAGTTGATAACGACTCAAAATGGAGACAGGCAGTTGGCGAAATAACGCCAGATTATCAGGATGTTTTATTTAAAAAAGGTTTTGGCGGAATTATTAAAGAATCCAAAGAAAGTATTTCGAAGCTTTCCACTACTTCAGCAGAGGATATGAAAAAGAAAGAATTTTATACTTCAATTATAATTACATCTGAAGGAATAATTACTCTTGCCAATAGGTATGCATCAAAAGCTAAAGAGATGGCAGGAATAGAGAAGGATAGTATAAGAAAAAATGAACTTCTTAAAATAGCTGAGATATGCAGTAAAGTTCCAGAAAATCCTCCTGAGACCTTTTATGAGGCTATTCAATTCCTTTGGTTCACGCAAATAGGAGGAATAATATCTGAAAATCCACTAGCGCTTAATATTGGAAGATTTGATCAGTTCATGTACCCATACTATAAAGGTGACATAGAAAAAGGAATCATGAAGAAGGAACAAATTCAAGAGCTTATTGAAGCACTTTGGATAAAGCTGTCAGAGTGGGTTTGGACGATTTCTGCAAATACTGCTGAGTTTTTTGCTGGATACAATCAGTTTCAAAATCTGACTGTAGGTGGAAAAACAAGAGAAGGAAAGGATGCTACAAATGACCTCTCTTATATGTGTTTACAAGCAACTGAAAGAGTAAAAACTCATCAGCCAGGATTAAGTGTTAGAATACATCAAGACTGTCCGAGCGGCTTTTTAGAGGAAGTTACTCATCTTGTAAGTAAAGGCACTGGATTCCCAGCAATTCATAATGATTCTGCAGGTTATCAAATGCTTATAAATGCTGGTTATGAGCCAGAAGATGCTAGGGATTGGAATAACTGTGGTTGTGTAGTACCTCATTTTCGTAAAACTGGTGAATGGACTTCTGCAGTAAATATTAATTTTACCGCAGCTTTGGAATTTACACTAAATAAAGGCAAAAGCAGGATTACTGGTGAAAAAATAGGCTTGGATGAAAAGAATCCAGATAGTTTTACATCCTATGAAGAAGTTGAAGAAGCTTTTTATAAACAATTTGATAATTTAATTGAACATTCAATTATAGCTACATTAGTAGCACAAAAGCTTCATAAGGAGATGGTTCCAAGACCTTTCCTATCTTCTTGCATAGAAGACTGTATGATAAAAGGAAAAGATTTAGTGGATTCTGGAGCTAAATATAACCTTGGACCTGTACTTACTGGAATTGGCCTTGCGGTTACATCTAATTCACTTGCTGTAATTAAGAAACTTGTCTTTGAAGATAAGGTTGCAACTATGGAAAATTTGGTAAAAGCTCTTGATGCAAATTGGGAGGGATATGAAGATCTAAAAAGATTAGCAATGTCTGTTCCCAAATATGGAAATGATATTGACTATGTAGATGACATTGCTATTAAAATGTCAAATCATTATTATAAAGAAGGTCATAAATATAAAGATATCAATGGTAACCACTTTAATACTGCTTTTATGGGAATTTCAAATTATCTGCCAACAGGAAAAGTAGTGGGAGCCACACCTTGTGGTAGAAAAGCTAAGGAGCCATTATCAGAAGGAGTATCACCTTTTGCTGGGTCGGATACTTCTACACCACTTGCAGCTATGCGTTCAGCAGCAAAGCTTAATCAAGATGTACATTCTGGCGGAACATTATTAAACTTAAGATTAAATGAAGATCTAGTAAATACAAAAAGAGGACAGAGTAATTTAGGTTCTATGATTCAATCCTTCTTTTCACTAGGAGCTTTTCATGTTCAGTTTAATACAATATCCACTGAAACTCTAAGAAAGGCACAAGAAAATCCAGAAGATTACAAAGATTTATTAGTCAGAGTAGCTGGATATAGTACACAATTTGTCAATCTATCTAGATCAATGCAGGATGCAATTATAGCAAGAACAGAGCATGAAAGTTATTAAATCTAGAACAAAGAAAAGGTTTATGGATGAGCATTGCGGTGTGACCCCATAATTATGAGAAAGGGGATTTATATGGGGAATATAAGCGGATATTTTTTGGAACCTCAAAATTTTTCTGTTAATGATGGAAATGGAATAAGAACAATAATCTTTTTTGCTGGATGTCCTCTTAGATGCAAGTGGTGTTCAAATCCGGAGAGCTATACTAATTCAAATAAAATTGCTTACTATGAGAGAACCTGTATAAAATGTGGTATATGTATGGAAGTGTGCCAAGCAGAGGTAGGAATAAATTTAAATAATCGCCTTGAGCAGCAGAAATGTAAAGGTTGTGGTCTCTGTGCAGATATATGTCCAACAAAAAGTAGAAAAAATTTAATTTATCATTATAATAGCGAAGAAATATTAAATTTGATTGAAAAACAAAAAATATTTTATAAATACTCTGGTGGCGGCGTTACCTTTTCAGGGGGTGAGGCAACGCTGCAAATAGATATGCTGAGAGAACTTGCATATAAGCTTTATGATCAAGCTATAGATCTAGCCATTGAAACTTCTGGATATTTTAACTTTGATGAGATTAAAGATATATTGGAAAAAATGAATTTAATATTCATAGATATAAAACATATGAAGAATGATAAACACAAATTTTATACAGGAGTTAGCAATGAAAAGATATTAAAAAATATATGTAGGCTTAATGAACTAAAAGTGCCTGTAGTGGTTCGAATACCAGTAATTAATGGAGTAAATTCAGATGTTGAAAACATTAGAGAGACTGCTAGGTTTATCAAAAGTAATATAGATGACCCTAAATTAGAACTTCTACCATATCATTCCTTTGGGGACAATAAATATGAAGCATTGGGATTAGAAAAGCCTTCAAGACAATTTGAGACACCATCAAAAGAATATATGGAAGAATTATATAAAATAGTTAAAGATGAAGGAGTTCAAATAGTTAGTTATAAATAATTAAAAAATAAATTTAAAAAAATTTCCAGAATATAATAAATCTAAAATAGTCAATATAATAGCGTAGGGTATTTAATAGTTGAGCGAAGATTTATATATAATTGTGTAGATATTTTATATAGTCGAAGAAACCATCACTATAGGTAATAGATTGTTTTATTATAGTGGTGCAACTTAAATTATTGAGTGCTCTATTATGAAAAGGCTATAAGTAGTTTTTTAGTTATAAAATCTACTTATAGTTCTTTTTATTATGTTATAATGAAAATATAATTTTTATATACTTTAAATAACTAAATGGAGGGAACAAGTATGTATTATATATTATTTGAGAACGATCAACCAGTAATCCTTTCTTAATCTGAGATGAGGATAAACTGAGTTCCTCATCTTAGGTATTATTTTTTATCAATAATAAATAAGAAGAGGAAGTATTAATAATGAAAAATAAATTGATTGGTTATATTTATCTGTTGCTAGCTGCCTTAATATGGGGCGGTATGTACGTAGTAAGCAAATATACATTAAGCTTTGTTTCACCTATTACTTTATTATGGATGAGGTATATTATTGCATTTATAGTCCTATTCATAACACTTACTATTTCCAATAGTAAGAAAGGTTACAAAACAGCTATAAAGAAAAAGGAATGGCTGCTTATAGTCTGGATAGGGTTTATAGGATATTTTGTTTCTATATGCTTACAATTCATTGGAATAAAATTATCGGATGCACATACCGGTTCCCTAATTACTGCATCTACACCAGTATTTGTTATCTTATTTGCAAAGTTTATACTAGGAGAAGTATTTACCAAGAAAAAGATAATTGCTTTACTTCTGGCAACTAGTGGTGTTATAGTAGTGATCGGACTAGATTCAATGATGGTAAAGCATTTTTTTGGAAATATAGTTTTGGTCGGAGCTGCAATAACTTGGGCACTACTTTCAATTTACGTTAAAGTAGCAACAAAACACTTAGATTCTTTAACTATAACAACATATTCAATATTTTTTGCCCTTATATTTACAACACCCTTTATGCTATATGGGCATGAAAACATTACTTCTATAATAGGCAACAGACAGCTTATCTTAGGAGTGCTTTATATTGGAGTGTTATCAACTGCAGGAGCCTTTTTCTTGTGGAATAAGGGAATTGAAATGGTGGATACTGGAATTGGTTCATTGTTTTTATTTTTTCAGCCAGTTACAGGTGCAATTCTAGGTTGGATTTTCCTTGGAGAACGACTAAACTTTGGCTTTTTCATAGGAGGATTTTTAATAGTAATTGCTGTAATTATGGCATCTAAAAGTGAACACAGCCCAATTTTTATAGACGCTGATCTAAAAGAAATACAATAAACAAATTTGACCTGTTGTGAATAGGATAGCAATAAGCACAACAGGTCAATTACTTTTTTATTTATTTTTTCTTGGGTTAACTATAATTTCACGAATATTTTTAGCATTTGTTGTAATATTTTCTTTAATTTCCTTGGATTTTACCATCCCTTGGCTATCTTAAGTACTTCATCTGGAATATCTCCATTTAAATACTCTTTTATTGAGCTTTCAATAGCATCTAGTGCTTTATCAATTTGATCTTTAGTTATTACAAGAGGCGGTTGAACACGTAATACATTGTTTGCAAAGAAGGTAAGTAGTACACCTTTTTCCCAGCAGCTATAGCAAATTTTTGCAGCAGCTTCCTTTGCTCGTTCTTTTGTATTTCTATCCTTCACTAAATCAACACCTATACTTAATCCAATGCCTCTAACATCTCCAATCAACGGATATTTATCCTTCATTGTATTAAAGCGTTGTTTGACGTACTCACCTAAATTTTTAGAATGTTCCAAAAGGTTATCTTCCTTTATTACATTAATTGTAGCAAGAGCAGCTTGGCAACATATAGGGTTTGCCATAGTTGTAAATGCATGTGCAGGAGGTTCTAAAACTTCCATAATTTCTTTTCTTGCAACAATTGCGCTTAGTGGCATGCCTGATGCTATTGATTTTCCAATTACTATTATATCTGGTTCAACACCAAAATTTTCTATTCCAAACCATTTACCTGTTCTTCCAAACCCCTGTTGTACTTCATCAACAGCAAATAAGATTCCGTTTTCTCTGCACAAATTATACAGTTTTTTAACATACTTTAGGGGTGGTACAATAAGGCCGTTATCGCCTTCTATAGGCTCCATTATTACTGCGGCAACTTCTTCTGGAGGTAAATAATTTTTAAATTGATCTTCCAATTCCTTAAGACATTCTAAGTTACAATTTTCTTTCTTTTTACCAAACTTACAGCGATAACAATGAGGATAGTTTATATGGTGAATATCTGGAACTAATGGTCCAATTTTTCGACGCATGTTGAGGCTTATAGCCGAAAGTGAAATGGATCCATAGGTGGAACCATGATAGGCACCAACAAAAGAAATTATTTTACTTCTTCCTGTGTAAGCTCTTGATAACTTTATCATTCCATCATTGGAATCAGAGCCTGCAAGACCAAATATTACTTTCTTTTTGAAATTACCAGGTGTGATTTCAACTAGTTCTTTAGCCAATTTAACTAAAGATTCATGATATGTGTAGACTGGAGTGTAGTGAATAATTTCTTTAGCCTGCTGCACGATTGCTTCCACAACTTTTGGATGAGAATGACCTATGTTAGTTGCAGCTGCACTAGAAAGCATATCTATATATTCGTTGCCATCAACATCTTTTATTAGTGCACCTTTTCCACTTTTAATGACTAAGGGATAATAAGGAACTCTGCAAGCAGCTCCAATTAACTCCGAATCTTGACTAACAATATTTTTACAATACTCTATATTCAAAGTAATTCCTCCTAAAAAATTAATTAATAATTTATTTTTTAAGTATTACTTAAATGTCATTATTAACTATTCTAATGTATCTTAATTATAATTTCAACTTAATTTTTAATTATTTATTAAAAAATTAAGTTGTACTTATTTAAGCATAAGAGCTAATTATCTTGAAAAAGATGCTATTTGAAAATAATCTTAAAGAGTATTTTCATAGGATAAGAATTTTAATTGAAAGGAAAAAGGGCTGCCTATAGCAAATATTCACTATAAGTAACCCTTAAAATATACTTAAATTTCATAGTTAATATATTGGTGGACATATACTGCTGACACCAATGATTTTTTCAGAAGTTGGATTGTAAAACCTATGTGGTATGTTTTCTTGTATATAAATACTATCACCTTTATTTAAAATATATTTTTCCTCAGCTAAATATATTTCAGCTGTACCTTCGATTATAAATATACATTCATCTGCTGGGTGTACCATAAATTCATCACTACTCCAGCTAAAAGGTTCTAACTGGAAATATATAATTTCCATCTTAGAGTTCACTTCTTTATCAGAAGCCATGGGTGTAACAAATTCATATACAATACTTGAATTAGGAAGTTCAAGTTTTTTTCGTTTATTTGCTTGAATAAGAACATTTTGCTTTTTTTCATCTGTTAAAAATGTATAAATAGGTACTTTTAATTCAACAGAAATTTTTCTTAATGAAGAAAGAGAAGGATCAATAATATTTCTTTCAATTTGTGAAAGATAACTAGCTGTTAGCCCTGTTTTGTCAGCTAACTCATTCAGCGTTAAGCCTTCCTGTTGGCGTATTTCTCTAATTTTAGGCCCTAGCAAAAGTAATTCCTCCTTACGCTAAATAAAGTTGATATGTTTTAAATAGATAAACTATTCTATTTTTATTTTATATTATTTTTACACAATGTCAATTTTAATAAAAGAAGTAAATTTAGTAGATATTTATAAGTATCATAGAAATAATTATAATATAATTACATTGAATATATTGTTTAATTATATTATAATTGATATTAAATAGAAAATAAGTGGAAAGAGGGTGTATTTATGGCAATTGAAATAATATCATTCTTAACATTTTTGCTATTTGTAGTAGCCTACATTCTATATAAAACTAGAAATAACCAAGAAAAAGAGGATAACGGAATACCATATCAAGATTTCGAATTATGCAATAATGAATGTTACCAATGTAAAATTTCTCAAAAGTGTTGGGAGTTACTTAATCATATGTAAGTTTTGTGGCTGAATAAAAAGGACCTTGGTTTTAACCAGGTTCTTTTATTTTACTTAAATTAATGTAATTTACAATTTATTATGCAACTTATATTTCTTAAAAATCTATTATATATTTTACAATAAAAGCGAAAATAATTCATAATTTAACTTTTTTTGATAAAAAGGTGAAATTAAGTTATAATATGTATAAATATTAATTTGATACAAAAAGTAAATCTTTAAACAAATGAAAATATAGCTGAAGGTGATAGAAGGGATGTGATTAGAATATGGAAAACTTAATATACAGCTTAAATGCCACTATTCCAGTGTTTGCTGTTATTGTTGCGGGCTATATTTTAAAGCAGATAGGAATGCTAAATGATAATTTCATAGAAGTAGCCAATAAATTTAATTTTAAGATAACTTTGCCTGTATTACTATTTACGGATATAGCATCAACTGACATAATTAAAAATTTTGATGGAAAATATATATTGTTTTGTGCAACAGTTACTACCATTTGCTTTTGGATGATTTGGTTTATAACCAAAAAACACATGAAAGATAGTACAATGGTAGGTGCTTTTGTGCAAGCATCTTTTCGTGGAAGTGCAGCAGTTTTAGGAATTGCTTTTATTCAAAATATTTATGGTAGTGCTGGAATGGCCCCATTAATGATTATTGGAGCGGTTCCTTTGTATAATATATACTCTGTTATTGTACTTACTTTCGAAGGAAATAACAAAGAAAAAGGAAAAAACAGCATAAAAAAAGCATGTATTAATATTATAAAAAACCCTATTATTATAGGAATAGGGTTTGGAATGATAGCATCATTGTTAAATATTAAATTTCCTACAATAATTGATAAAACATTGGGAAATTTTGCAGTTATGGCTTCACCTCTGGCATTAGTAACAATTGGAGCTGGATTTGAAGGAAGAAAAGCATTGACAAAAATAAAGCCGACTTTAATAGCTAGCTTTGTTAAGTTAGTAGTTCAAGCAGCCTTATTTTTGCCGCTAGCAGCATTTTTTGGATTTCGAGATCAAAAGCTTATTGCTTTAATAATTATGCTTGGTTCGCCTGCAACACCAAGCTGTTATATTATGGCTAAAAATATGAATAACGATGGAGTACTGACTTCTAGCATTATTGTAGCAACGACTCTTTTATCGGCCCTTACGCTAACCTTTTGGATTTTTAGCTTAAAAAGCTTGGGGCTTGTTATATAATTTAATTATTTGAAAATTCCAACAATAAGGGGTATAATTATTTTATTAAATTGTCATTGAGGTGAGTAAAGTGGAGTTAAATATATATCAAAGCGAATTTGAAAACTCATTATTGCAATATGACAAAAGCAGGGCTTTTGAACTTTTAGATATGTTTTTATTAAAAAATGGTAAAGGTGATTTTATTGATAAAATTATTGTAGAGGTACTTATAAAAATTGGTGAAAAGTGGGAAAAAGGAACTGTTGCACTTTCGCAAGTGTATATGAGTAGTAGAATATGTGAAGAAATGATAGAAAAACTACTTCCTACACATCTTAATCAAACTAAAGCGGTGCCACCTATGGCGATAGTTACTCTCGAAGATCATCATAATTTAGGTAAAAAGATTGTAAGTGCTGTATTAAAGTCTGCTGGATATAAGATAAAAGATTACGGGTTTGGAATTAGAGCAGAGGAAATTATTGAAAAGGCTCTTAGTGACAATATAAAAATTCTTCTAATTTCAGTTTTGATGTATCCATCCGCATTAAAAATTAAAGGTATAGTCGATATATTACATGAAAAAGATCCTTCTATTAAAATACTTGTAGGAGGTGCTCCATTTTTGATTGACAAAGAATTATGGAAAAGTATTGGAGCAGATGCTATGGGAAAAAGTGCAGCAGATGATATTCCTATAATTGAAAGATGGATACGAGGAGGAGTTTTATAATGAGTAAAAACATGTCGTCTTTAGAACGTGTGTTAACTACAATGAGTCATAAAGAACCTGATCAAATTCCATTGTTTTTGATGTTAACCTATCATGGGGCTAGAGAATTGGACATGCCTATAAAAAAATATTTTGGCAAAGCAGAAAATATTGTTAAAGCTCAATTAATTATGCGTGATAAGTATAAAAATGATTGTCTAAACCCCTTTTACTATTCGGCAATAGAAGTAGAGGCCTTTGGTGGGGAAGTAATTTATACAAATGATGGTCCACCAAACTCAGGAGAACCTATTATAAAAAATGAGAAGGACATTATTGCTTTGAAAATACCTTCTATCAAGAATACTAAATGTCTAGTTAAGGTACTTGAAACCATAGAAAACCTTAGGAAGAAAGCAGGACCAGATGTTCCTATACTAGGAGCTGTTAGTTCACCTTTTACGCTTCCAATAATGCAGATGGGTTTTGATAAATATATTGAATTAATATATGAGCGACCTAAATTATTTAATCATATTATGGCCGTAAACGAAGAGTTTTGTGTAGAATGGGCAAATGCACAGCTCTCTGCAGGAGCAACAGCTATCAGCTATATTGACCCTATGGCAGCACCGTCAATTATACCAACTGAATTATATAGTAAAACTGGATTTTATGTAGATCGAAGGACAATAAGAAGAATTAATTGTCTCACTGGTATGAGTTTTGCATCAGCTTGTTGTCTACCAATACTGGATCATATTATTCGCACGGGAACTAAAATGATAGCTGTAAGTTTCCTTGAAGATATAGAGGAAGTAAAGAAAAAAACCTATAAAAAACTTGCTTTACTTGGAAATTTAAATAATATAGAAATGTGTAGATGGGATAAGGCTGAAATTAGAGATAAAATTAAAGATATTATAATCAAAGCAGGTCGTGGTGGTGGATTGATTATTTGTGATAGTGCAGGTGAAATTCCCATTCAGGTATCAGAGGAAACGCTTTTAGAAATTTCAGCAACTGTTAATGAGTTGGGGAAATATCCTTTAGATTGGATTGATTGAAATGGAAGAAAAATTAACTTTAATAATATGTGAAAATTTTCGAAAAGAAATTGAATATTCGATTAAAAGTATAGGAACAAATAAAATTGATATTGTTTATTATTCGCTAGATTGTTTTGAATGTGAAAAAAATAATCAAAAATCTTCAAGAGAATTTACATACAAGAACAGCAGTAACGTTATAATGTTTCAATGCTTTAATAAGAAGAATATGTATAATGTTAAAACCTTTGAAGATTGTTGTTCAGTTCTTTTAGGAAGCACACTTGTTGAAAGCTATTCAGTTCAAGGCAGCTATCTTATTACACCTGGCTTATTGAAAAAATGGAAACATTATATTATTGATGTATTTGGCTTTGATACTAATACTGCAAAAGGTTTTTTTAAAGAAAATTTTAAAAATCTAGTGCTATTAGATAGTATTGTATATGAAGGAATAGAGGAAGATTTAAAGGAACTTTCTGCTTTTGTTGATTTAGAATATTTAATTTTATCGGTAGGGTTAGATTATTTTAAAAGTAATTTGATAAATATTTATCAAAATTGGAAAATTAGAAATCTTGAGAAAAAAATAAATGAAAAAAATAAAAAAGTTGCTGATTTTGCACTTATTTTAGATTTTATTGAAAAGAGTGCCACTTTATTAAAACAAGAAGAGTTAATAAGCAGGATATTTGATTTATTTGTTATACTAACTGGAGCATCAAATTTATCCTTTTTGCCTATAGTTGATGAAATGGCTGAGGAAGTGATAAGTTATAGTAATTTAAGCTATGATAGCGATCTTATAGAATTTAGTAATAAAGGTTTTCACAAACAATATAGGCTCACTTCTTCTGGAAAAGGCATTATTCTAAAACTTTCATTTAATAATGAAATTATTGGATATTTAGAGATAGAAAATATACTTTTTCCCAATTACATTGATAGCTATTTAGATATTTCCCAAACTATACTTAAAACTTTTTCATTAATGATCTTTAATTCAAGGATATATGAAAGATTATTAGAAGTAAATGAACAACTTAAAAATTTAAATACAAATCTTGAAGATACAATATTAGCACGTACAGCTGAGCTTTTAGAAGCTAAAGAAGGCCTAGAAGAAATGAATATGATGCTTGAGGAAACAAATGCCTTGTTGGAAGAGGAAATTGCAGAAAGAAGGTCAGCTGAAGAAGATATACATGTGTTAAATGGCAAACTTATTGAAACTAATATGCTTCTTGAAGAAGAACTTGAATATCATAAAAAAATTGAAGAGGAACTGGTCCAAGCTAAAGAGGATGCTGAAAATGCTAACGCAGCAAAAAGTAATTTTCTTGCAAATATGAGTCATGAAATTAGAACACCAATGAATGGAATTATGGGAATGACAGAATTAGCTTTAATGACAGAACTTAATGATAAGCAGAGAACATATCTTGATTTTGCTAAAAAATCGATGAACTCACTGTTAGTGATTATTAATGATATTTTAGACTACACGAAAATCGAACAGGGGAAAACCCATATAGAGACAAAGCCCTTTGACGTAAGAGAGGTAATAAGTGAAGTCGTTACCTTGTTTGAGGTGAGTGCAAATCAAAAAGGATTGAAAGTTCAATTTGAAATTGATGAAAGCATTCCTAAGATTATAAATGGAGATATGATAAGAGTACGACAGATATTTTCTAATCTTCTTGGAAATGCAGTTAAGTTTACAGACATTGGCGAAATAAATGTATCTGTAAGGCAAATTGAGCTTAAGTCAGACTCAGTAAAGCTCTTATTTGCCGTTAATGATACAGGCATAGGTATACCTGAAGATCAAAAAGACTTATTATTCCAGAGGTTCACGCAATTAGATAGTTCATATACAAAGAAATTTCAAGGTACTGGTTTAGGATTAGCAATTTCTAAAAAGCTTGTTGAAATGATGGGAGGAGAAATATGGTTTGACAGTAAAATAGGTATTGGAAGTGAATTTTGTTTTACAGCTTCCTTTGGTATAATTGAAGAAATTAGGGTAAAAGAATTTTCTAATGATGAACAATTTAAGGGTGTAAAGGAAATAAAGAAAGACACAAAAGTTCTTATCGTTGAAGATGATGAAATAACTAGGAAATTTGTTATGACATTTCTTAAAATGAAAGGAATTATTAGTATAACAGCTGAAAATGGTAAAGAAGCAATTGAAATTTATAGAAACGAAAAAATAGATATGATATTAATGGATATTCAAATGCCTGTTCTTGATGGGCTTTCTGCAACTAAGGAAATAAGGGCATTGGAGTTTAGAAATGGTATTCATACTCCAATAATTGCTATGACTGCTTATGCATATGATGATGACATAAAAAAATGTTTTGAAGCTGGAGTGGATGAACATACAACTAAACCTCTTGATCTTAAAGAGATAAATTGTCTGATGTGTAAGTATTTAAAAGGATTTTGATATAATAATAAATAAAACAATAAGTTTATTTAAGGTAAGTAGGTGTTAAGAGTGGATATAGTGGTTGGCATTGGAGATTTTGCAATTTCGAATAATGAAGAGGATGTAATAGTAACTTATGCATTGGCTTCTTGTGTAGCAATAACTGTTTATTCTTTTAAGAAAAAAGTTGCTGGAATGTTACATATAGCACTTCCAGGAGCTGATGATATATCTAAAAATAGATATAAACCATCTTATTATGCGTCTACTGGAATACCTTTATTATTTGATGAACTATTTCAGAAATTTAAATGTGAAAAGGAGGAACTTGTCCTCCGTATTTATGGAGGAGCAGATTCAATAAGAAATGAAGATGTTTTTGAAATAGGGAGAAAAAATATATTAGCTGTAAAATCTATTCTTTATAAGTTGAATTTTAAAATTGCAGAGGAACAAATTGGAGGAATTATAAGTAGAACAATACAATTGAAAGTGAGTAATGGTGAAATAAAAGTATTTACACAACCGATAAATATTTAGAAAGCATTCATAAATATTTTTTAATAAGGAAATTAGGTTTTTAGTCAATATATAAAGACGTACAATATACAAAATAGAAAGTGTTAGGCATGGATTTTCATAGCCTAACACTTTCTATTTTATATATTATATGTTTTTAATCTATTGGATTTTTCATTATAGCTTTCTTCTTTTAATCCATACAGAAATTCCTATTATTAAAATTACACCAGGTATGACAAGAACTACAAAAGTAGATGCCACTAATCTATTTAATGCACTTACCTGAAGTGTATAGTTATCTAGAGCTTTAGGTCTAACAGATATATCATCCCTTTTTCCTTGAGCCCAACTGATTGAATTCATAAAGAAGTCTAAATTAGCATTATTACTTAGAGACACTACCTGAGAGTTAGTAAAGGTTGCATTGGCAACAACAACTATTTTTGTATCGCTAACTTTGGCGTTGCTGGATTTATCAGTTACAGCTACAGCTATATTAAAAGGTCCATTAAGATCACCAGATTGCTTTTCTAATGTGTCAGTTTTTAGATTAGTTTTACCCCAAGACTTATTTGTAGTTGTAAGTAATGGCTCAATTGTTAATGAGCTCTTCTGATTTTTTGATATCTTTATACTTTGAGCACCAGGGATAAGTACCCTCAAATTATTATTTATTAATGAACTTAAAATGTCATGACTCTTTTGCTCGGGTAAAAGATATATTGGATTTTGAGAAACATAACTACTGTCACCTTCAACTGTAATGGCTCTTTGCATAGATAAACCATAGTTATTTAACACTGATTGAAAGTTTGGTAAATCATTCTCAGTTAAATCCATTAAGAATACTGCCTTACCGCCTTTAGAAAGGTACTTTTCTATAGTATCTGCTTCTGGTGCAGATAAATCTCTTTTTGGAGATACTACAAGTAAAATTGAATCATCTTTTATGCTGGCATCCTTAAGAGATAAATTAATAGAGGATACAGCATAATTTTCAAGAGATAACTGATTCGTTATTTGTGAGGAAAGTTCATCTTCTCCTTGACCCTGAAGAGCATATATAATAGTGCTCTTATCAGAAGTCACATATATTATGCCAGAAGTTATATTTTGTTCTACTGCAAGAGATTGACTTGGAGAGGCAGATGAATCAGAAGAATTGCTGGAAGTGGTACTTAAAAAGGAATCTTGATTTAAAACTTTAAATTTTGATCCATTTTCAACTACTATAGAACCAGCATCTATTTTATTGTTATCTTTACTAAACTTTTGAGTAAGTTGAGGATATTTTGAAGGATCTCTATATACAACCTTAATATGCTCTGAATGTGCAGCATATTGATCTAAAATAGTTTTTACAGTGTAGTTTTCTTGACCGGATTGATAAAATCCATATATTGTTATATCCTGTTTTAAGTTATCTAAAATTTTATAAGTCTGATCAGATAAGGTAAACATTTTATTTTTAGTTAGATCTTTATTCCAATTTAACTTTCCCAATAATAAATTTATTCCTATTAAGAAAACTAAAGCTAATGCCAGTGTTAATACAGCCAAGCTGCCTTTTTTAGACTTTTTTTCATTAAAAAGATTCTTTATATTTTTTACATTCTTCATAATTATAGTTCACCTCCTTAACTCCATCTTCTTCTATCCATAACATTTATAGACAAGAGTATAAAAAATGCACAAAATGATATATAGTAAGCTATTGAGCTTACACTAAGCATTCCCATGTTAAAAGGTTCATAGCGTTTTATTAATGAGAACCAATCAACAAATTTTACTATAAAGCCATCATATAAGTTTTTGTTTTTTAGATAAACTATAAGAACTACCAGAGAACCTATAAGAAAAGTAGAAACACTAATAATTATATTTTGAGCATTGTAATACAAAAATAAGGCTACAATAGCAATCAAAATCTCTGCAAAAATAACTCCAGATGTGATAGTTGTAGGTAATCCGCTGCCTATCCAATCAAGTATAAATATGATAAACAAAATGCCGAAAGTGCTTACTGCAGCAGTGACTTGGTTTTCTGTCAAAGCTGAAATAAAAACCCCTATTGAAATAAAACAAATTCCTATTAGAACAAAACCAATATATGCACCAATGGTTTCTCCTACAGGTATAGAACCAAATTTTTTAAGTATTAAAGGATATATAAAGGTTATTATTACGGCTATAAAAAAGACGGTAGTAGATGCTAAGAATTTACCAACGACTATTTCCCATATTCTTAGTGGTGAAGTTAATAATAGTTGGTCAGTTTTTTCATGGGTCTCACTTGCAATTATTTTCATAGTTAGAATAGGTACGAGAAATAAGAAGACAAAAACCATTGAATAAAGTATATTAGGATAATATCCGCTTCCAGGTATTAAGTTTGATAATGTAAAAAATATCCCTGATAATAATGAGAAAACAAATAAAAAAATATAAGAAGAAGAAGAATGAAAATACGATTTTAATTCTTTACTGAACATTTCCAGCATTTAAAGATTCCTCCTTTGATTCATTAGTTACTTCCAAGAATATTTCTTCTAAAGTTAGATTTAATGGCTTTATCATAAGTAAAGGAATGTTTGCTCTGCTAAAAGCGTAAAATAGAGCTTCTCGTATGTCACAATCATTTTTCCCCTCAACTATTAGATCTATAGTATCAGGTTCTTTAACACCTTCATTAGATACAGAATTTATGTTGGAAACTCCTTTTATAATTTCTTCTGCTTCATTTAGTGAGCTCTTTATCCTTAGTGCTATCTTAGTTCCATAGCTTAGCTTATGCGACAACTCGTCTGGTGTACCTTCTGCAACAATAGAGCCCTTATTTATAATTACAACCCTATCACATATAGCACTTATTTCAGAAAGTATGTGAGAACTTAAAATAATTGTATGTTCTTTGCCAAGTTTTGAAATTAGGTCTCTAATTTCAATAATTTGTTTAGGATCTAATCCAACAGTAGGTTCATCTAATATAAGAATTTCTGGGTCTCCAACTATAGCCTGTGCTAATCCCACCCTTTGTTTATAACCTTTAGAAAGATTTTTTATGAGTCTCTTTCTTACATCAGTCAATTTAATGGATTCTAGAATTGTATCTATATGTTCCTTTCTTTCATTTTTATTAACTTTTTTTAATCTACTTACAAAATTCAAGTATTCTTCAACGGTCATATCGGTATATAAAGGAGGAATTTCTGGTAAATATCCTATTCTTTTTTTAGCTTGAATTGGATTTTTGAATATATCAAATCCATCTACTAATACAGATCCGTCTGTAGCAGATATATACCCTGTTATTATATTCATTGTAGTAGATTTTCCTGCACCGTTTGGACCTAAAAGACCAAGAATTTCACCTTTTTTTATTTCTAAATTAATATTTTTTATAGCGGTATGATTTCCATAACGTTTTGTTATGCTATCAATTTTTATCAAAATTATCACCTCTTAGAATTTTGTTTCACTTGAAATTTATAACAAATAAATATGTCATTTATATGACGGTTCTGTGACATAACTGTAAAATCATTGTTAATAACTATATCCATATTTATTAAATTGTAAACATTTCTAAAAATAATAAAAAAGATTATTTAACATTTCTTGCCGCTAGAGTATAATTAAGTGTAATTTGAGATGAGGAGGAAGAATAATGAAACTTAAGATAAGACATAAATTAGAAATAGCTTTTTCTTTAATTCTAATAACTCTATTTGCAAATATCATAGTAAGTATTAATATAATTAATCATAATAAAAACAGTATCAAAGATGTTAGAGAGAATGCATATAAACAGGTAGAGTATGCTGTTAATATTAATGAGGCTGTTATTCAAGTTCAACAGTTTCTATCTGATGCATCGGCTACAAAAAATGAAGAAAGTTTTACTGATGCAGAAAAATATAAAGCCGAATTTAAAGACTCTATAACTAAATTAGAACAAATTAATCCTGAAACAAAGGATAATATTGAAAAGATAAATAGTGATTTTGATAAATTTTATGAATTGGGCACTAATATGGCTAACGTTTACATAAAAGATGGTTATGAAAAAGGAAATGTATTAATGGAACAATTTGATCCAATGGCAACAAATTTGTCAATTGAAATAAATAAGCTTAGTGATAATAGTAAAAAATTAATGGATACAGACCTTAAAGATATAACTAATGAAATGAATATTAGTTTAATAGTATCTTTAATATTAGGTGGAATTTCATTGATAGTTGCTATTTTTATAGTGTTAAAACTTAGCAAAGCCATAACAAATCCAATTAATAGTATGCTTTTTATTCTTAAAGATTTAGAAATGGGGGAAGGAGATTTAACTGAGAGAATAAATATAGAATCAAGAGATGAAATAGGAACTATGGCAAATTCTTTTAATAATTTTATGGATAAGCTATCTGGTATGGTAGAAAACATTAAAGACAACTCAGTTTTTGTTTCTGAAAGCTCTGAAGCTTTGAATGAAAGTGTTGCAAAGATAGAAATTGGAGCAATTGAAATAAATAATAGTATTAAAAATGTAAAAAGCGATATTGAAAATATAACTAATTCTGTGGAGGAAGTTACTTCAACAATGGACAGTATAGCTCAAGTTTCTTATGTTACGGCAGAAGGTGCACAGGAAATAGTTTCTATGTCAGAACAAATAAATGATATTGCAATTCAGAGTGAGCAGATGGCATTAAGAGCCAAGGAAGAGATGAAAAAAACACAAAAATTATCTATAGATACTATGGATTTAAATAAAAAGTTAGGTATGAAAGCAGAAGAAATAGAAAAAATAGTTGATACTATTAAACAAATTACAGACCAAACAAATTTATTAGCGTTAAATGCATCTATAGAGGCTGCTAGGGCTGGTGAATATGGTAGAGGCTTTAGTGTTGTTGCAGAAGAAATTAGAATTTTGGCTGATAATAATATAAGCTCTACAAAAATGATTTCTGAACTTGTATCTAGTATTCAGAGTATAATTTTAAATACTATAAGTTCAACTATAGAGTCAGGAGAAAATATAAAGCAGGGTACTGCTATAGTAGAAGATGTGCATGAGCAGCTTAGAAAAATTGTAGATAGAATTAATAATATCAATTCTAGGATTGAGAATATGGCGTCTGCTGCTGAAGAGCAAAGTGCATCTACTGAAGAACTTGCTTCTACTATGGAATCAATTAATGATAGCAATTCTAAAATGGCTTTAGAAGTAAGCAGCATAGTAGAAAATGTAAATGTTCAAACAGAGATTATTTTAAAAACTAATAAAATGTCTTCAAAATTAAATAATTTATCTGAGAACTTGAATAATTTAGTTAACAAATTCAAAATCAGCTAGTCAAGTTCTTCAATTGAAGAAATAGCTACTTTATCAGAGAAATTAAATAATTCTACAGAAGAGGCTACTAATGCAGCGGAAAAGTTATTAAATATAGTTAATGATGATGAATAATGTAAAAAATTTAGATGGAGATTGATTAGAATTATAATTGAATCCCCATCTAAATGAAACTTTATTATATTTTTTTAGTTACTCTTCCGGCAAGAGCACTATAAGAGTACAAAAGTACTGCTATAGCATAAGAATTTATAATAGTCATAACCAGTGTTTCTACTATTCTAGGAACCCATAACACCATAAATCCTTTAGCAGCAAGTGCTGGTGTGAATGTTAGTATAAAATAAGTATTCATAGTTGACACTAGTATTCCTGATACACCTATAGAAATAATTAATTTAAAAAAGTTACTATAAACATAACTGTAATTACTGTTGTTATTTCTATTTATTATATTGTTTATTATAAGAAGAGCAAATCCTATAGCTCCAATCAGTATAAGTCCAACACCAAGATATTGAGCCTTTTTACCCATAAACATAAGCATTTTTCCTAAATATGAGCTATGCATAGTTGTAATTATTAATGTGTTAAAAATTCCTATTAAAGTTAATAAAGTGAAGAAAATAATATAATATTTTTTTAAGTTTTCAATTGAAACATCTTTAATCTTTTTCCAAATTAAAGCTGGTAAAAATCCGGCTAAAATGTTAGTTAAAGTAAATACTGGTATATAGGCACCCATAGGCATTATAATTGTACCAAGTATGTCCACTATACCTCCAGCGGCTGCACCGTATAGAGGTCCAAAAAGTAGACCGGGAAGTATATAGAAAATTGCACCAAAACTTACCCTCATAGTAAGAACTCCACCAGCAGTAATCATTATAGAGAAAGATCTTAACACTACTGATATACTTATGCACATAGCTGTAGTTACAAGAAACTTTGTATTCATCTTATTTTTCATTTCATTATCTCCCTATATAATAATATTTTGATAAGATGTATAGGTTTTCATTTCTGAATAAAACAACACCTCTTTTCTCTTTAATGTGTGTCACATTAAAGAGAAAAGAGGTATATAAATACAAAATCTCTTTAATGTAACAGTGGAAGCAATATTGTATCATAAGTTTTAAACTTTTCGTTTAGAGACAACCTCCCATTCTCTAACACTTAATGCACAATATTTACTCTGCTACTTTATTTAAATTATACAAAAGTTGTATAGGTATGTCTATGATTTTTTACAAGAATCACCAATACTTTCAAAAAATATTTTGTATGACTTATTGTGTCATAAAGTTGTAAGTTTTACATGAAAAATTATAACTTTATTGGATATATGTCCAATATAACTATATTTTTTCTGTAAATAATTGAAATAAGATTAGAAAATATGTTGAGATTAATACTGATAATAATGTTGCTAAGTGAGAATTCATATGCTATGCTACAAATGTTTAAAACAATTACTATTCTTGTAATTTTCTACAATAATAAAAAGAAAAGAGGTGAGTTTTAGTGAGAGGTGTTACTTATCGTATTCTCTTACTAAAGATAACTTATGATACTAAAAAATAATGATAATATAACTATTCTTATAGTTGATGATGAAATAAGCATAGTACAATTTATACAAATGGGGTTGGAGGACGAAGGCTTTAAGGTTTACACTGCTTATAATGGAATCGATGCAGTAAGGTTAGCAAAAGAAGTGAATCCTCATGTAATTATTTTAGACATTATGATGCCTGGAATGAATGGATATGAGGTATGCACAGAACTTAAAAAAAGCATTAAAACTTCAATTATAATGCTAACAGCTAAGGATGATGTAGATGATAGGGTTTTAGGTTTGAATCTAGGTGCTGATGATTATATGTTAAAGCCTTTTAGTTTTAAGGAATTAGTAGCTCGTATTAATGCAAGAGTGAGAAATAGTTTTCCTGAACTCACGAGTACAACTTATGTTGGCAACTTCTGCATCGATGATGGAGCTCATGAAATTTCTTTTAATAATGAAGTATTGCAACTATCACCAACAGAATACAATTTATTGAGGTATCTACTAATAAATAATGGCATGGTTTTGAGTAAATCAATGATTATAGAAAAGGTTTGGGGAATTGACTTTAATGGAGAAGAAAATATTGTTGAAGTATATATAAGATATTTAAGAGATAAGATTGGAGATAAAGAGCATAGTATTATTAAAACAGTAAGAGGTCTTGGATATAAGGTGGTAGTATAATAATGAAATTTAAAAACAGATTCAAGATAAAGAGTTTAAGATGGAAGCTTTTAATTCGTTTGTTTTTACTCTTAATACTTTTGCTAGTTATCATGGAAACATCTCAATATGTAATTTTAAGTCACTATTTATCTAGAGGAAAAGAACAACTATTGGAATCTCGTATTCATAATACTGATCCACATAAATTTCTAGAACTACATTCTGAAGAAGATTTAAAAAATAGTGCAAAAGAAATCATAAAGAGAAGTATTGATATGGAAATAGGAATATCTATTATAGATAAAGATGGAGAGGTTATAGAGCAAGGCATTAAAAGTAGAGACAATGCTTTGGTTCCAAATCTTGGCAAAGAAGATTATAAAAGAAAGCTCAATGAAAAGGGAAATCTAGAAGGATTTATAATAGTTAAAGATATGAACGATAATGATACGATAGTTATCTTTCGCAAAATAGGTGATGAACAATCACCTATTGGTTTGATACAAGCAAGTACATCAATGGAACCTATAGAAAGTATATTGCACCGACAATTATATATATATTTGTTTGCTTCAATCTTAATATTAATTATAGGAAGTTTGCTTGGGAGAACAGTACTGAATTATACTTTAAAACCATTGTATAATGTGACAAATGCTGTAGAAGAAGTTACAGTGGGACAGCTAGATATGCGTCTTCCAGTAAATAGTGGGCAACTTGAAATAGATAAACTATCCATTGCTTTTAATAATATGCTCAGTCATATAGAAGAATCTTTTGAAAAGGAACAATATATTACAGAAAAGATGCGTCAATTTATTTCTGATGCATCCCATGAATTAAGAACGCCGCTAACATCTATACATGGTTTTGTAGAAGTATTGCTAAGAGGTGCAGCTAAAGACGAAAAAAAATTGAACTTGGCGCTAAATACGATACTAATGGAAAGTGAAAGGCTAAGTACCTTGGTAAATAATCTGTTATTATTAACTAGATTAGACAAAAAGAATTCGGTAAAAATGAAGACAGAGAATATTGGTGACATCATAAAAGAAATACATCCTCAGTTAAATATAATCGCAGGAAAAAGAAAAATTCAACTACATATAAAAGATGAGCTATCTATTTTGGTAAATAAAGATCAAATTAAGCAGGTTATCTTTAATCTGGTTCAAAATTCTATAATGCATACAGATGCCGAAAATGGAGTTATTGACATACTTGTAAATAAAATAGCTGAAGAAGAAGGTTTTTTGGGAGTAATAGAAGTTGCAGATAACGGTGTTGGCATTTCTGAGGACAACTTAAACAAGATATTTGATAGATTTTTTAGAATAGAGTCTCATAGATCTAGAGAACAAGGTGGATATGGCCTAGGGCTTGCAATTGTTAAGTCAATAGTAGATGGTCATAATGGAAAAATTAAAGTAACCAGTAAACTTGGAAAAGGAACCACATTTTATATATATTTTAAATAAAAACTTCAGAAGTTTATCTGAAGTTTTTATTTAAAAATTCTTCAATGTAAATTATAATTATTCAAATGGACTTTTTTGTTAATAAAATCTATAAATTGACAAAAAAGAATAAAATGATATAATTAGAAACAATAGGAGTAAGTATTTACTCCATGTGGAGGTAATGAAATGGATGTATCATTAATACATAGAAAAGAAGGTATAGTACTTTCAACTATTGAAGCAATAAATGAAGTTGGTATTCAAAACCTTTCTACTAAAATAATTGCTAAGCATGAAGGAGTATCAGAAGGAACTTTATTTAGACACTTTAAAAGTAAAACAGACATTATGATTTCGGTACTTAATCATTTTAGCCAATTTGATGATGCAATTATTGAAGCAAGTAGGAATTTAGCTTTAAATCCAATAGAGACAATAAAATATTTCGTAAATGCTTATGTTGAATATTACGAAAATTATCCAGCAATAACTGCTTTAGTACAAGTATATGACAGTTTACTCGCAGATATTGAATTGAGAGATAAGGTACGAGACATAATAGAAAAAAGATCTGGCTTTATGCTCGATACAATTAAAAAGGCTCAAGCAGAGAAGCTTATCAAACAAGATATAGACTGTGAAGATGTAGAAGATTTAATCCTTGGTGGAACCAGGAGCATATGCTTAAAATGGAGAATGAGTAAATACAATTTTTCTATTAAAAATAGAACCTTATCTATGCTTAACATGATCTTGGATCAAATTGTTTTTAATAAATAGGAGGTGATAGTTTTGGCAGAGCAGTATGTTAACGATCCAATGTTGGAGGTTTTCATTTTTGAAACCTCTCAACAATTAGAGCAGCTTGAACAGTGTGTTATTAACAGTGAGGCAGATAAAGAATACTCTAGCGATACAATTAACGAAATTTTTAGAATTATGCATACTATAAAAAGCTCATCAGCAATGATGCTATTTAATAATATTTCAAAAGTAGCACACTCAACAGAGGATTTATTCTATTTTATTCGCGAAGGTAAAGCTAAAAATATAGATAAGTCAAGTTTGTGTGATTTGGTACTTGAAAGTATAGATTTCATAAAGATAGAATTAGAGAAAATTAAGAACAGAGATAACGCTGATGGTTTAGAGGACTCACTTATCGAAAATATTACTAATTATCTTGAAGTCTTGAAGCAAAATAATAATATAACAGTTCCTTTAGAGACTAATGAATCAACAGAAAAACAATTTTATATACCTGCGAACAAGCTTATGCAGAAAGTGAAAAATAATATGTTTAAGGCTGAAATCTTTTTTCAAGATGGATGTGAAATGGAGAATATAAGGGCTTTTACAGTAATACATAATTTAAAGGATATTACAGATGACTTTTATTATATACCAGAAGATATCATTGAAAATAATGATAGTTGCGAGGCTATAAGAAAAGAAGGATTTAAAATATATTTAAGAACCGATAAAATTTATAAGGATATAGAAAATTTTTTAGAGCAGATTACTTTTCTAGACAGATCAAAGTTAACCCAATTAGAGAACGAAGAGGAATACTACAATAATAAAAATCACAGCACTCTAGATAGAACAATTAAAATTCCTGAGGCTCATGATAACATATCAGAAAAAGAAATACAAAGCATATCAAATAATCAAACTCAGAGTATTATAAGTGTAAATGTAGGAAAACTGGACAAACTTATGGATTTAGTTGGAGAACTAGTAATTGCAGAGGCTATGGTAACTCAAAATACTGATCTTGCTGGATTAACTTTAGATAACTTTCATAAGGCATCAGGGCAGTTAAACAAAATAACTAGTGAAATTCAGGATATGGTAATGTCTATAAGAATGGTTCCAATTGGCAACACGCTCTTAAAAATGAACAGAATTATAAGAGATATGAGTAAAAAACTTGGTAAGGAGATTCATCTCGACATAATTGGCGAGGATACTGAGGTTGATAAGAATGTTATAGAGCATATAGGTGATCCGCTTATGCATATTATAAGAAATGCTGTTGACCATGGGATAGAGACTGTAGAGGAAAGAATAGCAGCAGGTAAGAAAGTGTCAGGAACTATAACTTTAGAGGCTAAAAATGAGGGCAGTGAAGTTCTTATAATTATAAAAGATGATGGAAGAGGATTAAATAAAGATAAAATAATTTTTAAAGCCATGCAGAGCGATTTGCTTCAAAAATCACCAGAAGATATGAGTGACAAAGAGATATTTAATCTTATATTTCTCCCAGGTTTTTCAACGAAAGATAAAGTAACAGAATTTTCTGGTAGAGGGGTAGGCATGGATGTAGTTATTAAAAATATCGAGGCAATAGGCGGTATCATACAGACAGATAGTATAGAAGGAAAAGGAACAACAATAACTCTAAAAATTCCTTTAACTCTAGCTATTATTGATGGAATGAATATAAAGGTAGGAAAGTCGCGTTATACACTTCCTATAGTTTCAATAAAGCAGTCCTTTAGACCAAAGGAAAATGATGTATTTAAAGATCCAGACGGAAATGAAATGATTATGATTAGAGGAAAGTGTTATCCAATATTAAGATTACATAAGTTTTATAAAGTTAAGACTGAAGTAACTGATATGCAGCAAGGTATTATCATAGTAGTAGAAAATGAAAGTAAAACTGTATGTATTTTTGTAGATGAGCTTATTGGAAAGCAACAGGTAGTGGTAAAACCAATACCTAATTATATTAATAATATAAAAAAAATAAAAGGACTTGCAGGGTGCACCTTGTTAGGTGATGGAAGCATAAGTCTTATACTTGCTGTTAATGATTTGATAGGTTAAATACGAAATAAGATTAACTGATGAAGAAAGTTTTGAAATTTCAAGAGAGGAGTAAAAATATATGCCTAATTCTAATGAGCAGTTATTAATAGATAATCGAGAAGATACTCAGAAGGGGAGATTTTTAACCTTTACTCTAGGAAGTGAAGCTTACGGAATAGAAATTAAATATGTCACTGAAATAATAGGTGTTCAAGAAATAACCGAAGTTCCGGAATTACCGGGATACATAAGAGGGATTATTAACCTGAGAGGAAAAATAATACCAGTTATGGATGTAAGATTGAGGTTTGGAAAGGAATTTAAAGAATATAATGATAGGACTTGTGTAATTGTTATAGATATTCAGGATATCTCAGTAGGACTTATAGTAGACAATGTTTCAGAAGTTATATCAATACAGGAACAGGATATAGTAGCACCACCTGATTTAAATAAAGGAAGTGGCAATAAATATATAAAAGGCATAGGAAAAGTAGGAAGTAAAGTTAAACTTTTATTGGATTGCAAAAAGTTACTCACTGATGACGAAATTTTAAGTTTGTAAAATTAATACAAATTTACAGGAGGAATTATTATGAAATGGTTCAGTAATTTAAAGATAAAAACTAAGTTAATATCAAGTTTTATAGTTGTGGCTATTTTTACTGCGGTAGTTGGGGCAGTGGGAATTAGTAGTATGGGGAAAATAAATAAGAGATCAATTGAAATGTATACAAATAATTTTAAGCCAATTACTAATCTTACGAAAGTACAAAAAAATTTACAGTATATCCGTTCAAATTTTTTATTAATGACTTATGAGAAAGATGGAACTAAGCTGCAAGAACGAATTGATGAGATAGCGAAATGGACAGATGAGAATACAAAAGCATTGACTGATTATGAAAAAGGTATTATAACTCAAGAAGAAAAAGATATGGATGCCGAGTTAAATAACAACTTAATTCCATATAGACAGATCCGTTCAGATGTTATAAAGTTACTTCAAGCTGGTAAAATTGCTGAAGCAGATGCAAAGATTAATGAATTTGCAAAAGCAAGAGAAAAGGTTGAGACGGTAATTGAAAAACTCATAGAATTAAATAAAAAGTATGCTGTGGAAGCTAATAATTCAAATGAAGCAAACTTTAAAAGTCAAACTATCATAATGATAATAATTATCGCAGTAAGTACAGGACTTGCTGTACTGCTAGGGCTAATGATTGCTAGTATTATAAGCAAACCTTTAGTTAATTTGGTTGGATTAGCTAATAGAATAGCTGATGGTGATTTGAATATTGAAGTGGATGCAAAAACTAATGATGAAGTTGGTATTTTGAGCAAAGCTTTTGGTAAGATGTCAAATAATATTAATAATGCTATGATAAATATAAGTGCTGCGTCTGAACAAGTAGCTTCTGGTGCAAAGCAGGTTTCTGATTCCAGTATGGCATTATCTCAAGGGGCTACAGAGCAAGCAAGTACAATAGAAGAATTGACTGCTTCTGTAGAAGAAATTTCTTCACATACTAGACAAAATGCGGATAATGCAAATGAAGCCAATGGATTAGCTGAAGTTGCCAAAGACAATGCAATTCAAGGCAATGGTCAGATGGAGGTAATGTTAAAAGCGATGGAAGAAATAAATGAATCCTCTGCCAATATATCTAAAATTATAAAAGTTATAGATGAAATAGCATTTCAAACAAATATTCTTGCATTAAATGCAGCAGTTGAAGCAGCCAGAGCAGGGCAACATGGGAAAGGCTTTGCGGTGGTTGCAGAAGAAGTAAGAAACTTGGCAGCACGTTCAGCAAATGCAGCTAGAGAGACCACTGAGATGATCGAAAGTTCAATAAAGAAGGTTGAAGGTGGCACTAAGATAGCTGCTGATACAGCGGAGGCACTTAATAAAATTGTTAGAGATGTGGATAAGGTGGCTATGATAGTAAATGGCATTGCAGTTGCCTCAAATGAACAAGCAGCAGGCGTTGATCAAATTAGTGAAGGTATTATACAGGTATCAGAAGTAGTTCAGGCAAATTCTTCAACTGCCGAAGAAAGTGCTGCAGCAAGTGAAGAGCTATCAAGTCAAGCTGAACTATTAAGGGATCAAGTAGCAAAGTTTAGATTGAAAAAAAATAATTATTCCTTTTATAATGGAATAGATGAATTAAATCCAGAGTTATTAAGAGTTCTTGAAGATATGAAGGGGAATAGGAAAAGACAGAATCAAGAATTTAATGAAGAAGCAGCGGTTACTTCAACTAAGCCTAAGAATATATCATTAAGTGATGATGAATTTGGGAAATATTAGAATTTGAAATCAGAGAGTCTTTGGGACTCTCTCCTAGTATTTATAGAGCGTAAAAAATTGATTTGTATCTAATTGAGAAATAAGGGCTGCAGTTTACAGAAAGGAGTAGGAGATAATGCCTATACATAGGAAAATTAAAGTACTTGTTGTAGATGATAGTATGATCTTTAGGGAAGTTATAGCAAGGGGTCTAGCAACTGATCCACAGATTGAGGTTGTTGCAACAGCACAGGATCCTTTTGATGCAAGGGACAAAATATTAAAATATGAACCGGATGTTATGACCTGTGATGTTGAAATGCCAAAGATGAATGGCATTGAATTCTTAAGAAGACTACTCCCTCAATATTTGCTTCCAGTAATTGTAGTTAGTACTATAAGTGAAGCAGTATTTGATGCAATGAAGGTAGGCGCAGTAGATTTTGTAACAAAGCCTAACCTTAAACTTGCAAGAACTGTAGAGGAATTCCTTTATGATTTAATAGAAAAAGTAAAAACTGCAGCAGTAGCAAAAGTTTCCATCGAAAATCATAATGATCTAAAAGAAGAGCTATTTGAATCTATAAGAGTGAATTCAAATAGAATTATAGCAATAGGATCATCTACAGGTGGTACAGAAGCAGTTTATAAGATATTAAAGCAGCTTCCTAAAAATAGTCCGGGCATAGTTGTTGTACAACATATTCCTCCTGTTTTTTCTAAAATGTTTGCTGAAAGGCTTAATAATCAAACAAAACTCCAGTGCAAAGAAGCAGAAAACGGAGATTTCGTAGAGATTGGTAGGGTTTTAGTAGCACCTGGTGATCACCATATGAGAATAAGAAAAGTTGGAGAAAAATATAGGATAGAAATTTTTAAAGGGGAAAAGGTGAATGGACATTGTCCATCAGTAGATTTACTTTTTCAATCAGTAGCAAAGGAAGCCGGAGATAAAGCAATAGGAGTAATACTTACCGGTATGGGCTATGATGGTGCAAAAGGGCTTCTTAGCATGAGAAGAAAAGGAGCAAGAACAATTGGGCAAGATGAAAAATCTTCGGTGGTATATGGCATGCCTAAAGTTGCATTTAACATAGGAGCAGTGGAGAAACAGTGCTCTTTGGAGAATATTCATAGACTTATATATTCTATGCTTAAGGAATGAGAGATAAAGCTCAGGGATCACGATATTAAAGGAGAATTAACATATAGGAGGTGATTATCTATTATGTTAGGGAATATGGATTTTGATAGTAAAAATAGTTTTCTAGCTACTACTTTAGCAAGTATAGGTGATGGAGTAATTGCTACTGATATAAGTGGCAATATTATATTCTTTAATGCTGCTGCAGAACAAATAACCGGTTGGAGTAAAAATGAAATTGATCACAAAAAATTCCATGAAATATTTGAATTGGTAAATATAGTCACAAAAGAAATTTTAGAAAGCCCTATTGATACTGTTCTTAAACAGGAAAGTGCAATAGGACTGCGAGAAAATTCTGCTTTAGTTACAAAGCAAGGAGAATATAAATATATATCGGCTAATGTTTCCCCTATAAAGAAAAATGGTGAAACTGTTTCTGGAACAGTAACTGTCTTTAGGGACATTACTAGAATTAGAAGCATAGAACTGGAATTGAAGGAAGAACAAAGTAATTACATGAGGGTATTTAACTCTGCGCCTGTTGGCGTTATAGTTGTTGATGAAAAGGTAATTATTAAAACGGTCAATAAAGCTGCGATAGATTTTCTTGGGAGTAGTGAGGAGTTAAGCATAGGTAAAAAATTTGGAAATGCGTTTTTATGTGAGCAAAGTTTTAAAAGTAAAAAAGGCTGCGGATATAGTCCACAGTGTGCTACTTGTTCTATAAATATAGCTATAGAATTAGCGCTGAAATTTGATTTATCTACAACAAATATTGAGTGCAGTAACACATTTATATTAAATAATCAAAAAAACAAATTATGGTTTAAAGCTAGTATTACTCCAATGAGTGATGGCAGCAGAAAGAATGTTGTTATAGTATTAATGGATATAACAGATAGAATGAACAAAGAACTAGAAGTAGCAAAATCAAGAGATTTCTATCTGAAAATATTTGAAAATTTTCCTTCTATAGTTTGGAAAAATGATACTCATGGGAATACAACATATATAAATAGAAATTGGTCAGAGTTTACAGGAGAGTTTCAAGAAGCAAGTTTAGACCTTGGATGGTTAAATTTTTTACATCCTGAAGATAGAGAGAAATGCTATGAGAGGCATAAAAAGTCTATTAATAAAAGGCAACCCTATGATATAGAATATAGGATGATGCATAAGAGTGGTGAGTATAAATGGATACAGAGTATAAACAGACCATTCTATGATATAGATGGAAAATTTGATGGATATATTGGTATGGGAGTAGATATAACAGATAGAAAAATTGCAGAAGAAGGACTCAAGAGATATGAAATCCTTTCGGAAAGTGTTACAGATATTATACATTTTATAGACATTAAAGGTAACGTTATTGGTGCAAATGAAGCAGCATTGAGATCTTATGGATATACTCATGAAGAGTTTTTAAAACTCAATATAAGAAATTTAAGAGCTGAAGGGCATATAACTGATGAATTACTCAAAAAATGTTATAAAGAAGGAATGTTTTATGAAACTATTCATTACCGTAAGGATAATAGTACATTTCCAGTTGAAATAAGTTCAAAGGGTGCAGTAATTGGAGGTCAAGAGGTTATTGTAAGTATCATTAGGGATATAACCGAAAGAAAAGCTACTGAAAATAGTCTTAAGGCGGCAAAAGAAGATGCGGAGGTTGCTAACAAAACAAAAAGTGAATTTTTAGCAAATATGAGCCATGAAATTAGAACACCTATAAATGGAATAGTAGGTATGGTGGATTTAACTCTTCTTACACAATTAAATAGCGAACAAAAAGAAAATCTTACAGTTATAAAATCCTGTGCAAAATCTTTACTCAAAGTAATTAATGATATTTTAGATTTTTCAAAGATGGAAGCAGGAAAGTTGGTTATTGAAAATATTAATTTTGATATTAAATCTTTGATAGAAGAAACGATTAAATTTCATCTGGCACGAGCTTCTGAAAAAGGTATAGAATTAAATTATATATTCTCAAAAGATATACCCAAATTTGTTTTTGGTGATCCAGGAAGACTCCAACAAATACTTAATAATCTTATAAGCAATGCTATCAAATTTACTGAAGTTGGAGAAGTTTTAATAAAAATTGATAAAGTGAAAATAGAAAATAACGAAGTAGAACTACAATTTGTTGTTGAAGACAGTGGAATAGGAATTGCAGAAGAAAATATAGAAAGGCTATTCAAAAGTTTTAGTCAGATTGACAGTTCTATTACAAGGGAATTTGGAGGAACTGGACTGGGACTTGCAATATCAAAGCAATTATCGGAAATCATGGGCGGCAGACTATGGGTAGAAAGTAAAAAGGAAATAGGAAGTAAGTTTTATCTCACTCTTAAGTTTGGAATAGGTAATACAGTTGAAACACAATCAGTGGATAAAATTCAATTAAAGAAGGTCGATAAAACATATAAGCTATTACTTGCAGAAGATGATAAAATAAATCAAATAGTTATTACTCGTATATTAAAAGAACTAGGATATTTTGTTGACGCTGCTAACAATGGTCTTGAAGCTGTAGAAATGTGTGAGAAAAATTCCTATGACGCTATTTTAATGGACATTCAAATGCCATTAATGGATGGAATTGAAGCTTCTAGAAAAATAAGAGAAAAGAATAAAATAACTCCAATTATAGCAATAACAGCTTATGCACTTAAAGGAGATAGAGAAAGATTTTTAGCACAAGGTATGAATGAATATGTATCTAAACCGATAGAAACTAAGCAATTAGTTAATACTGTTGAAAAAGCTATACATACAAGCAGAAATTTTTCATTTATGTCCAATATATCGGATGTGAGTATCTGCATTGGTGAAAATGGAGAAGTTTCTATAGGCTTAAGAAAAAATGGATATGATGATGAAGGGATGCCGAATCTAAATGAATTATCTAAAGCAATAGATTCTCTAGATAATGCTATATATAAAAGAGAGATTAATATGATTGAAATATTGGCTCATAGAATAAAGAATTTAGCTAATGAGCTAGGAATAGAGGAACTTAAGACTAGTGCATTTAAAGTAGAATTATCAGCAAGACGTGGCAATTATGATGATGCTATAAATAAGGTACAAAATGTTAGAAGAATATTTAATGTTTTGAAAAATCAATTATCTTGAGGAGGGAATATAAAATGAAAATATTAATAGCAGAAGACGATATGATAAGCAGAAAATTTCTTTTCACATTTTTATCTCAATACGGAGAGTGTGATGTTGTTGTAGATGGAATGGAGGCTTTGGATGCATATCTGATTGCAATAAAAGAAAAAGAGCCTTATGATGTAATATGCTTAGATATTATGATGCCTAAGGTGGATGGGGTAAAAGTATTAAAAGCTATAAGAGATTTTGAAAAACAAAGAGGAGTTATGAATGATGAGAAGATAAAGATTATAATGATTACTGCCCTTGCTGATACTGAGTATGTTCACAGAGCCTTTGAAATAGGTTGTGAGGCATATGCTGCAAAGCCTATTGATACTGATAAGTTAATCGAGGTAATGAAAAAATTAGATATTATAAAAAATGTTTAGATGTATAGATACCCACATCAGACACTTAACATATCCCTGCGTATAAGTTAAGTGTCGGCCATGTTTATCTGTAATTGTTGAAGTTAGTAATCTTAGTTAACTTATTTATTATGCCTAAAGCAGATAATTATGTGATCATTTATAAGACCAGTCGCCTGAAGGTAGGAATAAATTATAGTGGATCCTAGAAATCTAAAACCTCTTTTTTTAAAATCTTTACTTATTTTATCGGATAAATCAGAAGTTGCAGGTAATTCTGACACGTTTTTCCAACTATTAGTTATAGGTTTATAATCTACAAACTTCCAAATGTAATTATCAAAACTCCCAAATTCCTTCTGTATGTTTAAAAAAATTTTAGCATTATTTATAGAAGCCTCTATTTTTCTTCTATTTCGTATTATTCCAGCGTTTCCAAGCAATTTATTTATTTTTTCTTCTGAATAAGCTGCAACCTTTATAGGATCAAAATTATCGTAGACGGCTCTATAATTTTCTCGCTTTTTAAGTACTGTTATCCAGCTCAGTCCTGCTTGAGCAGATTCTAGGACAAGAAACTCAAAATGTTTAAGGTCGTTATGAACAGGTGTCCCCCATTCTTCGTCATGATATTTAATATAGAGTGGATCAGTTCCACACCAAGGACATCTTTGCACAATTATTCCACCTTTCATTAGTTTTGATTTATTAATATTATTATACATTATAAATGATTTTTATTTAATTCAACTTATTTATTAATTTATAAGAAAGGCTTGTGCGGTTATGAAATTAAAATCAAAGTTATTAATATCGTTATTAATTCTCATTATTGTTCCACTTGTAACAGATATTGGCATTACTTATTTTAGTATTAAAAATAGTATTAACAATATAGATGAAAAAAGGGCCTATGATAATCTTGATAGTGTAGATAACTATATTAATTTTATAGTAAATAGTCATAAGAATTCATATGTAGCTTGGACACCTTGGAGTGATTTGTACAACGCAATAAATGAAAAAGATGTTGATTGGATTAATAGTAATGTTTCCAGTTCTGTAAAAGAAAATACAGATAATGAAATAATAATGGTTATGAATTCCGACGGTACTGTTTTATCTGAAGACAATGCTCCTGACCAGTGGAAAAATATTAATTTAAATAATTTAAATTTGTTTAAAAGCTTTGCCAATAATACTCCTTGTGTTAGTGGGCTTGAAATGACTTCTGAAGGTTTATATGTTGTAAGTATAGCTAAAGTTGTGAAGGATGATGATGGAAATTTTAGTGATTGCGATGGGTACATTTTTTATGCAAGAAAAATTAAAAATTCTTCAACTGTTGATGGACATTTAAACAAAGGTCTTATAGATTTAGGTAAGGATATTGTAGGAGCTGAAATTACTTTAAAGCTTGATAATGGGGTAGTTATATCCACAGGAAAAAACAACATGGATGTTAAATATAAATCTTCTGATTTTAAAGACAGTGAAGTAAAAATATCCAAAAAAACTTTAGGAAACTCAATTATTATACAAACCGAAAAGGTCTTAAAAGATGCAGAGGGTAAATCTATAGGAGTATTATCAGTTGAATCTAAAAATACAATTGGAATTATTGCTTTGAACCAATTGGCTAAAAATTCCATAATACTAGTATTAATATTGATGGTTTCTGTAATAGTTGTATCATTTGTAATAATTAATATTGGTTTAAAACCGATAAAGATCATTATTGATGAATTTAATAAAATAGCCTCAGGTGATTTAACAACTAGCATTGAAGAAAAAATGTTGGAAAAATACTCGAATAAAAAGGATGAAATTGGTGATTTTTCACGAGCTTTTAATTTAATGAAATCAAAACTTCAGGTAATGTTTTCAAATATAAACAAATCTGTAGATGTGGTTGTAGATACGTCAAATACTTTATCAAAAATTGCTAGAACTGCCAATCAAGCAGCATCAAAAACTTCCAGTACGATCGACAATATGACTTATGAAGCAATTAAGCAGTCTGAGTGCGCGGCTTCAGTATTGAAAATGATGGAAAGTGCTCAAAATCAGGTTAATGAGGGAACTAATGAATTATTTGCAGCTGTTGATGGCGTTGGCAAAGCTACAAACATTGTGAATTCTAGCAATAGCTCTATAATGGAAGCTGCCAATTATATTGATACAATGGCTAAAAGCTTAAACAGATCATCAAAATCTATAGTCAAATTAAAAAATAAATCGATTGAGATTGTAAGTATTGTAAGTGCAATTAAAGGTATCTCAGAGCAGACAAATCTTTTAGCATTAAATGCTGCTATAGAAGCCTCTCGTGCTGGAGAACATGGAAAAGGATTTTCTGTTGTTGCGGATGAAATCAGAAAGTTATCTGAAGAATCGAGTAGCGAAGCAGAAAATATTGAAAAGTTAGTATCAGATATTCAAGAGGAAACAGATTTAACTGCTCGAACAATAGAAAACAATTTAATCGATTTTAACAAGCAGGCTGAACTTGTTAAAAGTGGAGAAAATGGACTTAAAGAAGCAGTCGGAAATATTAATAGTACTAAGGAAAATTCAATTCAGCTTCATAAGACTCTAAGTATTATTAAAGAATATGTTGATTATACTTTCATAGATATAAAGAAAATTACGGAGTCAATCACTGATTCAACTAATAATTCAGAGCATTTGTCTAGTACATTCCAAGAGCAGCTCTCTATAATTAATCAGTTATCACAAAGCTCACAGGATTTGTACAGACTTGCAGACGAATTAAGCACTGAAGTAAAGAAATTTAAGATATAACATTACAATAAATGGCCTAGGAGTTTTTAGAATTCCTAGGCTGTTAATTTGACAAAAAACAAAGAATTTCTTATCTAATTGAAGCTATATTGAGTTTATCTAACTTAATATAGCTATTTACATGGTTATTTAATTAAAAAATAGAATTGATGATTCATTACATCTGTTCTATTATATATATAACAAATATAACTTTCATAAAAATTAAGAAAGACACTTATTAAAACAATATGATTAGGAGGTAATAGTACATGCTGTTGAAAATAGAATTTGAATCGGATATACCAATATATGTTCAGCTCAAAAGGCAAATTATACAGGGAATAGCAAAAAGCGAATTACAAGAAGGGGACAGCTTACCTTCAGTACGTCAAATGGCAGAAGATATAGGAATAAATATGCATACCGTAAATAAGGCCTATAACATACTTAAGGGAGACGGATTTGTAAGTATAGATAGAAGAAAAGGAGCGATAATAAATAAAATACCTGCACCAATCTCTCAGGAGTTAAAAGATAATTTAAGAGAAGAGATAGATTCAATTGTGGCAGAATTTTATTGCAGAGGTGTTGAGAAAGAGGAATTTTTAAATATATGTAAAGAGATATATGAAAAATATAAACAGAGATAAAATAAAGCCTTTGATAAATAAAAGTTTTATAAAACAAAAAGATATTTATGGAGGAATCTATATGAGAAACTCACTTATTTCTATGATCACAATAGTACCTATTATTACAATTATTTTTATAATTCAAATTATGATGCCAAAGCTTACAAGAAAGGATATATACTTTGGAATTAGAATACCAGAAGAGCAGTTAGAAAATGAAGAGCTTAAAAAAATTTACAGAGAATATATAAAAAACAATGTATTGTTTTTTATATTTTATATATTGGTAAATTGGTTTCTTTTAATATATCTCAACCATTTAATTAATTTCTTAAAAGCAGTAGAAATTTTTTTGTACTTAGCTGTAACCTTTTATATTTACTATATTGGAAATAAAAAGGTTAAAGTTATAAAGGAGAGAAATGGGTGGTATAAGAATAAAAAATCGGCAGTAGTGGTTGATACTAATTTCTCTAAAGAAAAAGGTGGCAAAATGCTTGCTTCACCATGGTGGTTTTTAATTCCTGCAGCTATAATACTTGTAAATGTAATTATAGCCTTCAACGCTTATAATAGAGTTCCAGAAACTTTTCCTATACATTGGAACTCACTAGGTCAGGCAGATAACTGGGCAAAAAAGTCCTATAAATCTGTTTTATCAGTTCCAGTAGCTCAGTGTTTTATAACTATAGTTATGTTTTTCAGCTTTAAAATTATTGGGTGGTCTAAGCAACAGATAAGCGCTTCAAAGCCAGAAATATCAAAAGAGCAAAATAGAATATTTAGATATAGGTGGTCAATGTATCTAATAGCTATGGCTGTTATGATAAATTTGTTTTTTACTTTTATTAACTTGACTACGTTACAAGTGATAAAAAGTAACTATAAAATTATGAGTATGTTTTCTATTTCCTTTGCAATTATAGCTTGCATCGGAAGCTTGATTATGAGCATAAAGACAGGTCAGGGTGGAAGTAGGATAAAGATACAAAGCAAAGAAGGCAAGTTAAATAGTTTGCTTGATAGAGATGATGATAGGTATTGGAAGTTTGGTAATAGTATTTATGTTAATAAAGATGATCCTTCGTTGTTTGTGGAAAAAAGATTCGGAATAGGTTGGACCATGAACTTCGGAAGAATCGAAAGTATTATTATATTAGTTATATTTTTAATAATAATACTTTCAATGAAGTTTTTCCTGAAGTAAGATTATTAATAGTAACTATTGATAATAATTGAAAAAATTTAAAGTAGCCGCTCACTTGAAGTGTGACATAAATGTCAGACAAAATAAAATTTAGGATGTACTTCACACTGGTGGCTACTTTTATTCAAAAACTTGAACAAATTATTGTTAGTTCGTTTTTGATTTTATAATTCTTCTGGATCAGTAGTTGGTATCTTGAGGGGTTTCTACATAAGCTGTGCCCTCAGGAAGTCCTACTACATAGTGAAAAGTGGTCTCACTGGGATAAGAAAAATGATTATAATCGTTAGCATATGTGCCAATAAGTAACCAGCCTTGCTCTAATCTTTTATTTACATCATTCACAATAGTTAAATCTTCAACTTTTTTAATGGTTTTCAGATCCATATAGTCACCTCTATTTAATTTAATTTTTATAAAAGTACATGGAATTCTTCTATTATTGTAATTTATGTTTATTATTTGATTGAAGAAAGTTATTTATACTTTGAATAGTACAACAGAAATTTTAAAGTTAAAGTATTAGTTTAAAATCTAATATTTATTTTTAGCATAATATTGATTTAATCGGGATACAATACATAAGGGAAAAGTAAATTAACATAATGACGCGGGGTGGAGCAGCTGGTAGCTCGTCGGGCTCATAACCCGAAGGTCGTAGGTTCGAGTCCTGCCCCCGCAACCAAAAGTATTGGCATATAGAGCAACATTTAGAGGAGACTCTGTGGAAGATTAGATCGCTGCTAGGCAAGAGGAAGAACACTAAGTAAATTCTTAGTGTTCTTTTGATGATTGTAATTACTTAGTTATGATGCTAAGTTAGTTTTTTAAATAATAAATAGTTGATATAAAGAGGTAAAAAAAGTATATTTATATTAAGTAAAACATATTTTAAAAGAACTTATAAAATATAAATGCTAAGATATAAGGCAGGAGATAGTATATGGGAAAAAAGATATTGATTAATTTTATAATAGACCATAAGATATCGTACAGTATCGGTATATTATTTATGTTATTAACTTCCTATATTCAAGCTCTTTTTCCTAAAGTTCTTGGAAATACAATAGATATTTTAAAAATAGATGGTTTTAATTTTAAAAATGTATATATAAATATTGCTTATATAGTTTGTATTGCTTTTGGAACTTTTTTAACTACTTATGTTTGGCGCAATCTGGTAATAGGAAATGGAAGAAGGTTAGAATGTTATCTCAGAGAGAAGCTTTTTGAACATCTTCAGAAACTATCTATTGAGTTTTATAATAAAAATAAAACAGGTGATCTTATTGCCTATGCTATAAATGATGTAAATGCCGTAAGAATGACTTTTGGACCTGCAACAGCAATGACTATAAACGGGATGGTAATATGTTTTATATCAATATATTCAATGGCTAGAACTATAAATTGGCGACTTACTATTTTATCACTACTTCCAGTACCAGTTATTTTTTTTATTATGATTAGTATTGGCAGAATAGTTCGTAATCGTTTTAAAAAAGTACAAGAAAGCTTTGCTTCTATTTCAGATAGGGTACAAGAAAACATAAATGGCATTAGGGTGATTAAGGCTTATGTACAGGAAGAGGACGAGCTAAAAAATTTTCAGAAGTTAAATGATCAAATGATAAAGTCTAATTTGGATATGGTAGCTGCGTCATCATATTTATCGCCTTTAATTGAATTATGTTTCAGTATAAGTTTTGTATTAAATCTTATAATGGGAAGCAATATGGTTTTAAAAGGAGAAATTTCTTTAGGCGAATTTATAGCTTTTAACGGATACCTTACTATGATTATGGCCCCTATAGTTTCTTTTGGAAGAATCATTACAATTATTCAAAGAGGTATGGCATCATTAAATAGACTAAATGAAATATTTAGTATTAGCCCTAAGATACAAGAAGGAAATAATTTAGTAGAAAAGCCCATCATGGGCTCTATAGAAATAAAAAACCTATCTTTTACATATCCAAATTCAAAGGAAATTGTTCTAAGTGATATTAATTTAAGTATCTCACAGGGCTGTACTTTAGGTATTATAGGAAGAACAGGCTCAGGTAAAAGTACATTAGTTAATCTATTGCTAAGGATGTATAATGTTGAAAAAGGAAAAGTATTCTTAGATGGAATTGATATAAATGATTACAAATTAGATCGACTAAGAGATTCCTTTGGATTTGTACCTCAAGATAACTTTTTGTTTAGTGATTCTATATGCAATAATATAAAATTTTTTAAGGATGCATATTCAGATGAGCAAGTAGCATATGCTGCTAAAAACAGCTGCATATACGAAAGTATTATGAATCTTCAAAATGAATTTAATGAAATTCTTGGTGAAAGAGGTGTAAATATTTCGGGAGGACAAAAGCAGAGAATTTCAATTGCAAGAGCTCTTATAAAAGATCCCAAAATACTTATACTAGATGATGCTCTTTCGGCAGTAGACACCATTACTGAAGCGAAAATACTTAGAAATATTAAAGAATTAAGAAAAAATAAATCTTCAATAATAATAGCACATAGGATATCTGCAGTTATGCATGCAGATGAAATTATAGTTATTGATAAAGGGAGAATTTTAGAGAGAGGTACACACTTGGAATTGTTACAAAAAGGGGGATTATACTATGATATCTCCAAAATCCAATCTTATAATTTCTAAAACCAAAAGCCTAGGAAGACTTTTAAAATTAACATTACCTCATATAAACAAGGTTTTACTTGCTTCGGCTTGTGTAATCCTAGTAAATGTAGCTGAGCTTATAAAACCCTATATTTTAAAATTGGTAATTGATGATTTTTTAATAAAACACGTAGAACAAAAGAGGTTTTATTCAATAACGACTATGGGAATATCATATTTTTTTATAGTAGTATTAGGCAATTTTCTTTTAGTATCTCAGGTGAATTTTATAAACAGAGCAGGACAGGAAATAATGAGAGAATTAAGGACTAGGGTATTTAAAACTATTCAGCTTCTACCTCTTTCATGTTTGGATAAAACTTCTTCTGGAACATTAATTACAAGAGCAACCAATGATGTGGAAGCTGTAAGTCAAATGTATACAGATGTTTTAATTAATCTTTTTCAAGATTTTTTTTTGCTAATTGGGGTAACTTGTGCTATGTTTTTTATAAATTTTCGATTAGCGCTAGTTTCTTTTTCAGTACTTCCTTTAATGGCTGCAATAGTTTTTCTTTTAAAAAAGAGGATAAGATATAACTTTAAAAAAATGAAAAGTCTAATTGGAAGTATTAATGGCTTTATGTCTGAAAATATATTAGGCATGAAATTAGTGCAAATATTTAATGGAGAAAAAGACAAAGAAAAAGAGTTCTTAAAATTAAATAATGAATATAATAAAACTACTTTATTTCAGGTTTGGATGAATAGTTTCTTCAAGCCTGCTTCGGATGTTTTTCAGAGTTTAACCATAGCTATTTTAGTATGTTATAGTATGAATAAAATTTCAAACCACACTCTTCAGATAGGAGTTCTTTATGCTTTTACGACGTATATAAAGCAGTTCTTCATTCCTATTTCCAATATGGCAGATAGCTATGCAACTATTCAATCAGGACTGGTTTCTGCAGAGAGAGTATTTGAGCTATTAGATCAAGAAGCTTATCTGGAGGACTTAGATAGCGGAATTATAATTGAACATATTGAGGGAAATATAGAATTTAGAAATGTTTGGTTTTCTTATAACAATAGGGATTGGATTCTAAGAGATATAAGCTTCTCGGTAAAAAAGGGGCAAACTGTTGCTTTTGTAGGAGAAACAGGTGCTGGAAAAACTACAATAATCAATCTTGTCAGTGGATTTTATAAAATACAAAAAGGCGAAATTTTAATTGATGGCATAAATATTAATAATATAAATAAAAAAAGTCTTAGAAAAAATGTTGGAGTGATTCTTCAGGATGTGTTCTTATTTTCAGGAACCGTTAAAGATAATATTACACTAAATGATAGTATTGAAGAAGATATTTTGGAAAAGGCAATAGAAGTTTCTTATATTAAGGAATTTTCTAAAGATATTAATGAAACAGTTGTGGAAAGAGGAAATACATTTTCGGCAGGCCAAAGGCAATTGATTTCCTTTGCTAGGGCAATCGCTCACAATCCCTCCGTATTTGTGCTAGATGAAGCTACTGCTAATATTGATACAAAGACTGAAATATTAATACAAAAGGCTATAGAGAACATTGCGAAAAATAGAACAACATTGATAATAGCGCATAGACTTTCAACCATAAGAAATGCTGATGTAATAATTGTATTAAAAAATGGTGGAATTTTAGAGATAGGACAACATTGTGAATTGATGAAAAAAAATGGGCATTATAGAAATATGATAATGGAGGAAAGAGAAATTTAAAAATCAATTTTAAAAGTGTTATATATTTTGTTAAGTACAGGTAAAAGGTAAGTTAAAAAGATGTAAAATTTTGGGATGAATTTGACGAAGCATATTAATTGTGATATTTTGTTTATAAGCGGTTTAATAAATATTTGTAAGGAGGAGGCGACTTGAAAATAAAAAAAATAAGCATCAAAATTCTAGTAATATTTCTACCTATAATTATAATATCAGTACTTACACTTATAATGCTGGCATATTCTTCGAGTAAAAAAATGATTAATACTGAAATTGACAGCAAAATGAAGAGTTTCTTAAGTACTAATATAGGTAACATCGAGATAGGGCTTACAGCACATTCAAAAATCGCAGAAACAATAGCAAAAACAGTTCAGGTTTCTCATAAGAGTATGAATAAGGAAAATATGATAGCTATAATGGCGGAAGATATAGGTTTAAATAGCGATACAATGGGTGCGGGGGTTTGGTTTGAGCCTAATAAATATGATTCTTCATTAAAGTATTTTGGACCATATGTATATAAAGATAGTGGAAAAGTTGTTTCCACATATGAGTATAGCAATGAAGAATATGATTATTTTAAATATGATTGGTATAAGGTTGGTATCAATACTAAGAATGTGATAGAATGGTCTTTACCATATTATGATGAGGTTTCAAAAGTAACTATGGTTACAACTACAGCACCTTTCTATAATGAAGAACATAAATTCATGGGAGTGGCAACTGCAGATATCAATATTAATTCAATACAAAAGAACATTACAAATATAAAATTAGGACAATATGGAAGGGCATTTCTTATAGATGAAAAAGGCGATTATATAGCAGGAGCTAATATTGATAGTAGTAAGGCCATGAAAACTAAGATTACAGAAGACAAAAATGACTCTTTAAAAAAATTAGGACAACTTATGCTTACATCTAAGGAAGGTAAGTCGGAAATAACAGATGATAATGGAAAAAATGCAGTTTACTTTGCTGAAGTACCTGAAACTAAATGGAAGATAGCAGTCTATGTTCCTGAAAAACAGTTATATGAAGAAATAGGTTCTTTAATGAGCAGAATGTTATTAATTGGAATTGTATGTATAATAGTATTAACTTTATCTATTATTTTCTTGGTAAGATACTTGAAAAATAACATAGCTAGAGTTAACTTATTGGCAAAAAGGTTAGGTTCAGGAGATTTAACAAACAAGGTGGAAATTAATTCACAAGATGAGTTTGGTGAAATGGCTGTAAATCTTAACAATATGGTTGATAGTATTAGAGAAATTGTAACCAATGTATCAAGCTATTCTAGTGATTTAAGTGCCTCGAGTGAAGAGTTATCTGCGACAGTAGAAGAAGTAACTTCACAGTTTGAATCTATTAATGGTTCAATAAAAGAAATTAATACAGGTGTTCAAGAAACTACAGCTACAGCAGAAGAAATATCTGCATCTATGCATGAGATTGGAAGTACTGTAAATACTCTGTCTGACAAAGCAGTTGATGGAAGTAGTAATTCGATTAAAATAAATGAAAGAGCTTCTCAAATTCAGCTAGATAGTAGAAATGCAATTGAGGAAACTGAGAAGGTCTATATGGAAAGAGAAAAAGAGATTATTAAGTCAATAAAAGAAAGTAAAGTAGTTAAAGAAATTGTTGTAATGGCTAATACAATATCCGATGTAGCAGAACAAACTAATCTACTAGCATTAAATGCTTCCATTGAGGCTGCAAGAGCAGGTGAACAAGGAAAAGGTTTTGCAGTAGTAGCTGATGAAGTTGGAAAATTAGCAGAGCAAACCTCTCAAGCTGTTAATAATATAAAGCAAGTAATTAGTAAAATTGAAAATGCTTTTGCCAACCTTTCTGATGATAGTAATGATTTACTATCTTTTATGGATAAGAATGTAAGGACTCAATTTAGGAACTTTAGTGATATAGGATTTCAATATCAAAAGGATGCTGAGTTTGTAAGTAGCATGTCTGAGGAACTAGCAGCAATGACAGAAGAAATAAGTGCAACAGTAGGAGAAGTTGCTTCAGGAGTACAAAACTTAGCTATGCTGTCACAAAAGTCATCTGAAAGTTCAGAGTTAATTAGTGAAAGTGTAAATGAATCCACTATGGCAATAGAACAGGTAGCTAAGACAGCTCAAAGTCAGGCTGAACTTGCCCAAAGGTTGAATGAATTAATACAAAAGTTTAAATTATAAATCATAAACAGCAAATAATTAGTTCAAGATAAAAAAGCTGGCTATATTGTCAGCTTTTTTATTTGAATAAACAAAATTACTGAATTGCTTTTGCTTATAGACACGCACGGCCGAC
>NZ_JAEEGC010000055.1 GCF_019207025.1 Clostridium thailandense
TATTGCTTTTGAAGGAAAAGAGGTTGTAGTATTAACTTGATTTTTACCAGGTAGTTCTAAAAGTAAAGTGCCTTTTAAGTGTTGAAGTTCAAGGCTTAAAGGCGCTTTTTTAAATATATTTGTTAAAACTGAAAAACAGTTGGTAAAATTTTAAGGAAAGGCTTTATTTTAAAGGGTTTAGAGGGTATAATAAAAAATAAGAATGGCTATTTTACAGTGGTTGAACCTTAACATGAGATGTATTTAAATATTCTAATATATCCTCTAAAATTGGTATTTCTAAGTTGAACCTTAACATGAGATGTATTTAAATCCTTCTTACATTATTTATTTAATGGAGATGCAGTTCTTGTTGAACCTTAACATGAGATGTATTTAAATTTTTGTAATTTTATATAATCTTTATAAGGAATACTTTGTTGAACCTTAACATGAGATGTATTTAAATAAAAAAACATGATTATGTAGAAACTAGACAACCAGGTTGAACCTTAACATGAGATGTATTTAAATTCATTACAGGGAACGCTCCAGTTTCTGAGAGAATTTGTTGAACCTTAACATGAGATGTATTTAAATTTTGATTCTGAAGATTCCTTTGAATATGCTAGAGTAGTTGAACCTTAACATGAGATGTATTTAAATGATAAACTCAATACCAAAACATTCTCCAGCAGATTGTTGAACCTTAACATGAGATGTATTTAAATATAAATTCTAATGATAATTGATTAATATAATTTTCGTTGAACCTTAACATGAGATGTATTTAAATTGTAGATTATGGATGTAACAATTAGGGAATAATATTAAGTTATATGCTATTATATAACTAAGAAACATAGCAAATGGAGGGATAAAAGTGTGTAGAATAAACCCAAAAGTAGATTTTGCATTTAAAAAGCTATTTGGAAGTCCGGAAAATAAGGATATACTAATTTCATTTATAAACTCAATAATAAGAGAAGAAGAAAAGATAAAGGATATAGAACTAAAAAATCCTTATAATATAGCCAACTATAGAAATGGTAAAATGACAATATTGGATATAAAGGCAGTAGATGAAAAAGGCACTTGGTATGATATAGAAATGCAGCTTGCAGAGCAGGGATATTATGATAAAAGGGCCTTTTATTATTGGGCAAAGGTATACTCAGAACAAATAGAAAGTGGAAATGATTTCGAACTTTTAAGAAAAACTATAGCTATAAATATATTGGATTTTAACTATTTAGATGAAGAAGATTTTCATAATGTATATAGAGTATATAATGAAAAAAGTAATAAGGAGCTATCAAATTTGTTTGAAATGCATTTTATAGAACTTGGTAAATTTAAAAAGAACTTTAAAGAATTAAATAATACATTAGATAGATGGATATCATTTTTAAATAGAGCTTATGAATTAGACTCAGATAGAATACCAGAAGAATTAGCAAAAGATGAAATAGTAAGAAAAGCTATAGAAAAGTTAGAAATAATGTATCTTGATAAAGAAGAAAGAGAATTATATGAAAATGATTTAAAAAGATTAAGGGACTATAAGGCAGCCTTAAGAACAGCTGAGGAAAAAGGTATTGAAAGAGGCATTGAAAAAGGGAAAATAGATATAGCTAAAAATTTATTGGATGTGCTAGATGAAGAAACTATAGCAATAAAGACAGGGCTAAGTGTAGATTTTATAAGAGACTTAAAAATAAAGCAAGAGTAATTTTACCAGCTGCAGTTAAAAATAAGGTACCTTTAAAGCCTTGAAATTAAAGACCTAAGGGTACTTTTTTTATATATTTTTAAAAATCCAAAAACGGTTGGTAAAATTTTAAGAAAAGCCTTTATTTTAAATGTTTCAGAGGGTATAATGAAAAATAAGAATGGCTATTTTACAGTGGTTGAACCTTAACATAAGATATATTTAAATCAGATAAAACTGCCTCTTTGAATACTTTTTATATGTTGAACCTTAACATAAGATGTATTTAAATTATTTAAGTAGTCAAGTATCCTTTGATACCTGTATAGTTGAACCTTAACATAAGATGTATTTAAATTTATTGTAAGGAACCTTTGCAGAAGTAGTTAGAAGTTGAACCTTAACATAAGATGTATTTAAATAGATGGTGTACGGGAGCTGGAACTGGTGCAACTGATGTTGAACCTTAACATAAGATGTATTTGAACAGTATTCAATTGTTAAAATTCCTCCAGAATAATCATTTTTAAGGGTATTTAGATTAAATGCTACTGCTATAAAAATCAGCAGTAGCATTATTTTATAAATGTTTAGATCAGAGCATTTATGTTAAAATAATTATTAAGGAAGGAAAGTGGTCAGGTGAAAAGAATTCCTATTGGTGTAACAGACTTTAAAGAGATTTTAAATGATAATTATTATCTAGTAGATAAAACTTTGCTCATAAAAAAGAGATAGTAGAAGATGGTTCAAAAGTTCTATTATTGCCAAGACCAAGACGTTTTGGAAAGACCATAAATATGAGTATGCTCAAGTATTTCTTTGAAAAAACTGAGGAAGATAACAGTGTTCTTTTTAAAGAATTGAATATATATGAACATAAAGATATTATGAAGAAGCAAGGAAAAAACCCTGTAATTTATATATCATTTAAAGATTTGAAAGATAAGAATTTTAATAAATGTTATGAAAAAATAAAAGATATTCTAAGTGAGCAGTATGACAAATTTAATTATGTATTAGAGAAATTAAGTGAAGTGGATAAAATATATTATAAAGATATTCTATTAAAAAAGGCCTCACAAGCACAATATGAAGCTGGTATTAAAAATCTAAGTAAATTTTTATATAATCTGGTCTAAATAATTTAAATGTATACAGTATTTTAAAGAACAAATACAGTAGTTATTTTGGATTCTCAGAAATGGAAATAGAAAAATATTTAAATATTATAAGGTAGAATTTAAATTAGATGAAGTAAAAAGTTGGTATAATGGCTATGTATTTGGTGAGAACGTAATATACAATCCATGGTCTATTCTAAATTATGTTAATAACTGGGAAGAGGGCCTTCAGCCTTATTGGATAAACACCAGTAGTAATGACTTAGTGAAAAAACTTATAACAAAAGGTGGGCAGCAGCTTAAAAGTGAGCTGGAAGATTTGATTCAAAATAAAATTATAAGTAAAGAAATAAATGAAAACATTGAAATGAAGGAAAAGAGGTTGTGGTATTAACTTGATTTTTACCAGGTAGTTTTAAAAGTAAAGTGCATTTTAAGTGTTGAAGTTCAATGCTTAAAGGCACTTTTTTAAATATATTTGTTAAAGCTGAAAAACAGTTGGTAAAATTTTAAAGAAAGGCTTTATTTTAAAGTTAAAAAAAGCAGAAGTTAAAAAATGTCCTTGCGGTCATATAAATAAATCCAAGTTTCCTGAAGGAGTCATCAACCAGTTCAAAAAAATGCCTATCGGCATAAAAAACTAATGAAAAATAAACGATAAATAGACTTTTAAATGTTTAAAAATCTACTTGCCGAATTGAGGATTGAATATTTTATGGAATTACTACTAATACTACTAATACTAAAAATGCTGGATAAAGAAATTTTTACTTTTCCATTTATTAAGTTATAAGCAATATCAGATTACGAGGAGGGTAAGAATGAAATTTTTTACTAAATTTTCCATAAGAAATGCATTTGTTGTATTATTAGCCGTTATTCTCATAGTTGTGGGAGGATCATATTCGGCAACAAGTATAAAAGAAGAGTCTATGCCCAATATAAGCATACCTGTAGTAACTATTTATACTATATATCCCGGGGCCGCGCCAGGTGATGTTGATAACAGCATTACAAAGATAATACAAAAATCTATGTCCGGCATACAGGGAATAACAGATATTAAAGGAATTTCTAACGAGAATGTTTCTATTGTTATAGCAGAATTTGATTATTCTGCAGATATTAATAAGGGATTGAGCGATGTTCAAAATGCAATAAATAACGTTACTTTACCTGAAAACGTGCAAAAACCAAATGTCTCAAAGGTAACTATGGGCAGTTATCCTGTTATGACTTATTCTATAGAAAGCAATAGGAATATTAATGACCTGACAAACTTTGTAAATTCCACTCTTCAACCAGAGCTAAGCAGTGTAGCCGGAGTTTCCAGTGTCGATGTAAAAGGCTTAGAGGAAAACAATATATACATTAAATTGAATGAACAAAAGATGCAGGACAATAATATAACATTTCAAACAGTACAAAATTATATTAATGCTAATAATATATCATACCCTATAGGAACTGCTGAAATAAATCAAAAGGATCTTGCCATAAGAGTAACAAATAATCTAAATAGTATTGATAATATTAAATCTATTCCAATCGTTGTAGTTCCTGATGCTTCCAAAATTATGGCAGATAGCTTAAGTAAAATTAGTCAGGGAATGGGTCAATTAGGAGAAGCGGTTGGGCAGTTGGGGCAGTCAATGGGACAGCTTACTAAAGGCATGAGTACGACAACTAAGACTTTAGGTGAAATGATAGGCAATAATACTCAAGGTATTGCAATTTTAAATGTAATACAAAAGCAAGAGGGTATAATACTTAATCAGCAGGCAATATTGGCAAATCCTAATGCTTCAGCCTCAGACAAGACAAAAGCTAATGCTGCTATAACACAGGCAAATACTATTATACAGAGTTCAGCAAATTCCCTTCAGAAGGTTTTGACTGCTCAAGGAGCAGAAGAAAAGCAATTAAGCCAAGGAGCATCAACATCACAAATGAATATGGACGGTACAAAGTCCAATTTTAGTCCTAGCCTAAGTTCTGATAATACGAATGGTTCTTCAGATGACGATGCTCAGTTAAGCATAGTTTTTTTAAAGGACATAGCAGATATCAGTACCAGTAATGAGAAGGTCAAATATTTTACCAGATCTAATTTTAATCAAGGAATGGTACTTAATATTTATGAGACCGATGATGCTAATACGGTGCAGCTGGCAAAGAATGTAGATCAGAAAATATCTGATATTGTAAAGGATAATAAAGATATAAAGTTTAGTAAAATAAATGATTCGTCGCAATTAGTAAAAGAATCAGTTAGTGGTATGATATATGAAGGTGTTGCTGGTGCAGTCTTTGCAATGATAGTTATTGCCCTGTTCCTCCGAAATTTAAAATCTACAATTATATCAGTTATTTCTATACCTCTTTCGGTATTCATAGCATTAATTTTTCTTCCAAGGCTTGGTATTACTTTAAATACTATGTCACTGGGAGGAATTGCTGTTGCAGTTGGAAGAATTGTCGATGATTCTATTGTTGTAATAGAAAATATATATAGAAGACTTAGTCTTTCAAAGAGTACGGACGAAAATAAAACAGAACTAATTGAGGAAGCAACTCATGAAGTAGGTTCAGCTATCGCTGCATCAACGATAACCACTGTAGGAGTATTTTTACCTCTAAGCTTTATTTCAGGTTTAATCGGAAAGGTATTCATTCCATTTGCATATACAGTTGTAATATGCATTCTGGCTTCACTTTTAGTAGCATTAACAGTAGTCCCTGTTATGAGTAAATTTATGTTAAATGGCAGGAATGTAAAGTTCGCTGAAAAAGAAGGAGTGATGGCTGTAAGCTATAAAAAAGTACTAAATAGTGTATTAAACCATAGACTAATAGTTTTAGGGTTGTGCTTAATAACCTTAGCAGCATCTTTAGTACTTTTGAAGAAAATAGGCATACAATTCATGCCTTCATCAAACAGTAATATAATTAATGTAAAACTTACCATGCCTGTTGGAACTTCTGCAGACAGAACAAATGAAGAAGCTTTGAAATATGAAAAATACCTTAAAAATAGAAATGATGTAGTGTATGTTACAAGTATTATAGGAGATACAAGCAGCAGTGGAAGTAGTGCATTATCTAACCAAAGTTCAAATGTAGGAAATTTTACAGTAGTACTAAAAGAAGATATTAATATAAATAAAGCTGTTGATGAACTAATACAAGAAAGTAATGAGTTTAACAAAAATGGAGAAAGCATGATCGTAACTCCTCAAAGTACTACAGGTACTCAGGCAGATAATGTGCGAGTAATCATCAATGGTAATAATTTGGACGATATTACAAAGGCAGCAGGATTAATTACTGATAAGCTGAAAAAAATGGATACTTTGAAAAACGTAACCAATAATATTTCACAGAAAAGGCCGGAAATATCAATAACTGTTGATCCTAATAAAGCTGCAAATAATGGAATAACTCCTGCTACTGCCGCCGGGTTTGTGAAGAATTTTCTTGGATTTAATCGGATTACTACCATAGACAATGGAACTTCTGGTAGTGGAACTTCTACTGATGTAATGCTTGGATACAACTTACAAGATATAGATAGTATAGATGAAATCAAAAACCTGAAAATACAGGGCGCACAAGGTATTATTAAAGTTTCTGATATAGCTGCTGTTGAAGAGCAGGATAGTCCCGCAACAATTGCTGAACTTAACGGAAACCAGTATGCAGAAGTGGATGCTGATATAAAAATCAGTGATACTAGTAAGGTTACAAAAGAAGCTCGCAGCGAAATTGACAGTATAAAGCAATCACTTCCAAAAGAAGTGACCTATGACATTCAAGGTAGCAATCAAAATATTACTCAAGGCTTTTCACAGATGGAAATGGCAATGCTTGTAGCTATTACGCTTGTTTATATAATTATGGTAATTACTTTTGGAGAACCTGTAACTCCTTTTGCAATTTTATTCTCACTGCCCTTTGCCGGTGTGGGGGCCATTGCAGCATTATTTATTACAAATCAGCCGCTGACAGTATCAGGAATGATAGGGATACTTATGCTTATAGGTATAGTGGTTACTAATGCTATAGTTCTTCTAGATAGAGTAAAAACAAATAGGTTAAAGGGCATGGATGTACGAGAATCTCTTCTAGAAGCAGGCTCCGTAAGATTAAGACCAATACTTATGACGGCTATATCTACAGTAACGGCATTAATTCCATTGGCCATGGGATTTTCACACGGAAGTCTTATATCCCAAGGGCTTGGTATTGCAGTTATTGGAGGACTTGTGTTCTCAACTATATTAACCCTAATTATAGTACCTATTATGTATAGTATATTAAATGGGAGAACTAAGTAAAGATTATTTGGATATATATGATCTCAAAATTTAAAAATAAAGAAAAATCAATTTTACCATCCGAAGTTAAAAACAAAGTGCCTTTTAAGTCTTGAAATTTAGGACCTAAGGGTGCTTTTTTAAATATATTTGTTAAGATCGAAAAACGGTTGGTAAAATTTTATTTACAAATTACTACAAAAAAGTTATTATAATGATAAGGAGGGGGTTACATGAAAGTCTATGAAATCTCTATTCTAGTATTTTTACTAGAAGAAATTGATTCAAACGACACCTTTACAAAAATATCTGCTTTTATTGACAGTGGCATGGCAAAAGTGCCGGAATTATTGAAATTACATAACCAAAATATATATAAAAACTACTGCTTTAATTCCTTCTATCCTATTGAGGAGGATAAAAAATATAAGCAAGGAAAGACATATACAATACAATTAAGAACCTTAGATAAAAATTTAGCTGACTTTTTTTATACGGATCTAGTAAATCATTTCAATAACTCTATTAAAGCATTAACAGCAAAAATTAAAGTAATACCTAAAAAGCATATAGAAAAAATATATTCCATTACTCCAATTATTTTGAAAAATGAGGGGGGATATTGGAAAGGAAATATTTCGTTAACGGATTTTGAAAGAAGGCTCAAGGAAAATCTAATAAAGAAATATAATTTACTTACAGATACAAAAATAAATGAGAATTTTCAATTATACACTTCAATTGAGTTTAGAAATCATAAACCTGTAGCCATTAATTATAAAGGTAGAAAAATACTAGGAGACAAAATATCAATAAATATAAGTGATGAAAAAATTTCACAGGAGTTAGCTTATATGTGTTTAGGGACTGGAATATTAGAAATGAATGCGAGGGGTGCAGGGTATGTAAACTATAAATGGCTATAAGGAGGTGAGCTTTGTGTTAAATCAAGCATTAGAAATATTTAAAAAGGAATATGAGCAAAATGGCGATAAGTTAATTTTAGATAGTTATATACCTGCTGATGGAACTTATGTAATTGTTAAACCTACAGATGATGGCTTTGAAGTATATGAAACCATAGATATAAAGCTAAATAAAGAAACAAAGGATATAGATAGAGTAAACGAATACATTCCATTTATCTGTTTTGCAGATTATAATAGTAAACTTTTAGATATGAACAAGCCTATGGATAGTAAAAAGATAATACATAGCAATAATTATCTATCCTTCTTTATTAAAAAAGAAAGTTTAGTTAATGGAAAGCTTACAAAAGAGATAATTGATAATTATTATAATGTCTTAGAGAACCCATCATCAAAATATAAAAAATCTAAAAAAGCTAGTGAACTTTATTCAATGGTAGAAGAGAAGAATGGGAAAGTAGATAAAGAAGTATTAGATAATATAAGGGTTTGGATTAAAAATAATATTTTTACTATATTAGAAAACAATTCAGGAAAGGACTATCTAAAGATATTTTTTGACTATCCTAAAGAAAATTATAGAAGAGAGGGAGAGAGATATCTTATCCCTAATATATACAATAGTAATGATTTTAACGTAATTTTAAATGATAAAACCTATGGCCTTCCTAACGATAATATGGGATTAAACTCAAAAAAACCTTATCTAGAAAACAAGACTAGAAAAGTAACAGTTCCTCATCTCATTGACCAGGAGGAAGTACTTTTTCAAAAGAAATTCTTTGATTATTTGATGAATCAAGCAGCTGCAGGTAAAGTTAATATATATATGGGAGAAAAAATATTAGGGAAGAAAAGTGGTGAAAACCTAGAGGATGATTTTAAAGGCATATATTTAAGAATCAAAAAAGGAAAAGAAGTAGAAATTCATGATTTTGATATAATTACTAATTACAAATCAGAACTTATTAAGAAATTTGAATACAAAAATATACTTGGAATTGATTACGATAAGTTAAAAGGTGAATATGATAAATATAAAACTCTTAGTTCAATGCAGAGACTCACTAATGAAGTGTTGTTTAGTAAATTTTTAATACCAAACTACTTTACTGAATCTAAGGATGTATCTATTAATGATGAAGTGATAAAAAGCAATCTTTTTATGGCTAGAACAGCATTATTTAACTGGTTCTATAAAGGTGTAGATAAAAATATCTGGCAGCTTTTAAATAAGGTATCCTTAAGTTTGGTAAAGGGTTCAATAAAGAATGGATATATGACTAAAGGAGCTGACCAGTTTAATTTAAGAATTTCCTTGAAGGAATATTTTGAAGGAGGGGAAAACATGGCTTATATTATATCTGATATAAAGGAGAAGTTAAGAGGAAAGATTTCAGAAAAAGATACTAAAAACATAGAAAGTGACAGAGAGTATTTTTTTGCAGTAGGACAGCTAGTAAGTTTCTTTATCTCAAGAAGTAAAGGCAAGAAAAAGCCACTTTCCTTGGCTAATCCATTTATAAATGCTAAAAGAAATAAAATCATACAAGAAAAATTGAAAGCATTGTATAAAAAGTACAATTATGATATAGAAAGCTATAGTTATAGATTTAAAAATCTATATGCAATGATAATGTGCTATGAACCAGGCGAAAAGGTTGATGAAGACATGATTGTAGCTGGTTACTTACATAGCAATTTATTATATGAAAAGGATGAGGAGGTCAAAAGATAATGAATAAAAGAGTTTATGGAATTTTAGGAATATCATCAATAATGGGAAACTGGAATGCTGATTTTACGGGATACCCAAAAACTACTTCCAGTGGAGAAGTTTTTGGAAGCGATAAGGCCTTTAAATATCCTATAAAAAGAATGTGGGAAAATCAAGGTGAAAAGGTACTATATATAAAATCAATGAAGTTATCTGAAGGAAAAAAGGGAGAAGTAGAACTAATTCCAAGATCTCTTAAGGAAAGATACGAATATATCTTTAATGAAGAGGATTTGAAGAAAGATAAGGATAGCAAAAAAGTGTTAACTAACTTATTTTCTACTATAGATGTAAAGAATTTTGGGGCTACTTTTGCAGAGGAAGGAAATAACATATCAATAACAGGAGCTGTGCAGATAGGACAAGGGTTTAATAGGTATGAAGATTCTTATGCAGAGGAGCAGCAAATATTATCTCCTTTTAGAGATGCATCAGATAAGGGAAACAAGAAAGAAGATCAGGAAGAAGCAAAGAGTTCTACCTTAGGAACTAAAATTGTTAGTAATGAGGCACATTATTTCTATCCATTTACTGTTAATCCGCTAGCCTATAAAGAATTTGTAGAACTAGGAGTTACAGAAGGGTATATAGAAGAGGATTATAGAAAATTTAAAGAAGCTTCACTGTGTGCAGCAACATCTTTTGCAACAAATTCTAAGGTGGGCTGCGAAAACGAATTTGCATTATTTGTGGAAACAGAGAGTAATTTATATCTTCCTAATCTATGCCAGTATGTAGAATTTGAAAAAGGAGAAGAGAAAAATACAATTAGTTTAAATTGCGGAGATCTAGTAAATTCTTTAAGAGACAGGATTTCAGCTGTAGAGATATATTACAACCCATATACTACAGAAATTAATACAGATATAGAGGAGTATAAAAAGTATAATATATTTACAAAGCAAGAGGTGTAGTATATGGAAGTTATAAAATTTAACTTAGGAGGCAGATTTGCTTTTTTCAAAAAGCCAGAGGTCAACAGCTATCTGTATTTTACCTACGGAAATATTCACCGGGTAGCTCTTCTTGGAATTTTTGGAGCAATATTAGGATATAAGGGTTATAATCAGATGGATTTTCTTAAAAGGTATAAAAAGGATTTTGAGGAGATTAAAGAAAAAAGAGAAGCTGAGTATCCTGAATTTTATTCTAAATTGAAGAGTTTAAAGATAGCTATAATACCTGACGAAGTGAATATAGCTAAAAAAGTTCAAGTATTTAATAACTCTGTTGGATATGCTTCAAAAGAACAGGGCGGTAATTTAATAGTAAAAGAGCAGTGGCTTGAAAATCCAAGTTGGGACATCTATGTAGCAGTTGAAGATGAAGAGGGAAAAAAGTTAGCTAAAGCTTTATTAGAAAGGAACTTTACTTACATACCTTACCTGGGAAAAAATGACCACTTGGCAGATATAACTAAAGTAACTCTTATAAAAGATGTTGCTGAAGTAAATGAGTTTAATAATATTCATAGTTTATTTTTAAAGGATGATTTTCAGTTCGTTGAATATGATGAGTTTGATGACCTGGAGGATAATGATATAAACATTTTTAAGTATGAAGAAAAATTGCCTGTAGGATTAGAAGAACAAACTAATAAGTATGAATTTAAAAGTTTTGTATTTACAAATAATACTTTACAAAAAGCCAATGAAGTCAAGACTTATAGGGTTGAAGATAAAAATATAACGTTTATTTAAGAGGAGGGAGTTCCCTCCTCTAATCATATAAAAAGGAGAAAAATATGTATTTTGATGGCATTACAATACTTAAAATAAAAGAATTAGTTAATAATAAGTACTCCATATATGCTCACGTAAAGGATGAATGTAATGAATCTTTAGAAGCTCATATAGATTTTTGTATAAAATACTTTTTTAGAATCATGGAGCACAAAGGTTTATATAGTGTATTTGAAAAAATGGAAAAAGAATTTTTGGATGGATTTTCACAAGAAGCAGTAAGTTTATTTAGGGAAATGCTGCTAAATACTTTTGTATTGCACGATATGGGAAAGGTGAATCCATATTTTCAGAAGAGTAGATTAGGTAACAATTTAAAAATAAGAGAGGCTGATAGATATAAAAACTCTCACCATTCTATGCTATCGTCAGTTATTTATATAGACTACTATTTTGCTGTAGTTAAAGCTTTTAAAGGAAAAGAAAGAGATGTGCTGCTTGATTTTATGATGATGAACGCTTACGTTATATCAAGGCATCATGGGCAGTTAACCTCTTTTGAGGAATTTAAAGAAAAATTTAAAGCTGACGGTGAGGGAGAAAAGCTATTAGATGTCGATGATGGACAGAAGGAATTATTTGAATATACTTATACAAGAAAAATCAATATAACAATTTCAACCATAATAAAAATATTCAATAAAATAGATAGGAATATTAACAAAAATAAGGATATTTCAGTATACAGGTATATATACGAAAGATTTATGTTATCAATGCTTGTCGCTTGTGATTTTTATGCTACTTCAGAATTTATGGATGGAGTAGAGATAAAGGATATAGGCGTTATTAATAATATCGAGGAATTTTACAGCACCTATAAAGAAGGAGAAATATATAAGGTCATAAGAGAATATGAAGAAGAAAGATATGGCAAACAGAAAGAATTTTCTAAAATAACAGATATTAATGTATTAAGGACTGAAATGTTCTTAGATACAGAGAAAAGCTTAGAAAAAAATATAGACTCGGATATATTTTACTTAGAAGCACCTACTGGCAGTGGAAAGAGTAATGCAGCTACTAATTTAAGCTTTAAATTAATGGAAAAGGATAAAAGTAAAAATAAAATATTTTATGTATACCCCTTTAATACATTAGTTGAACAGAATATAAATATTCTAAAAAAGGTTTTTGAAAAAGAAAAGGACATACTAAATAAAATAGCTGTAATAAATTCTATAGATCCAATAAAGTTAGATGAAAAGGTCTATAAAAATGAAGATGAGAAGGTTCAATTAGAGTACTATAAAAAAGCACTTCTTAACAGACAATTTTTAAATTATCCTATGGTTTTGACTACGCATGTAACGCTTTTTAAATACTTCTTTGGGGTGTCAAAAGAAGATGTTTTTCCAGTACATCAATTAGCTAATAGTATTATTGTTTTAGATGAGGTGCAGAGCTATAAGAATTTAATTTGGGGAGAAATAATAACCTTTTTAACCTGCTTTGCAAAACTTTTGAATATAAAATTTATAATTATGTCTGCCACTATGCCAGATTTAAATAAGCTTACTTTAAGCATGGGAAATACGGTAAGACTTGTTGATGATAGAGATAAGTATTTTAAAAATCCTATATTTAAGAATAGGGTTGAGGTAGATTATGCTTTATTGAATTCTGAAGATATATTTGAAGATTTATATATTCATGTAAAAGAAAAAGGCTTATTACATAAGAAAATATTAGTAGAGTTTATAAATAAAAATAGTGCCTATGAATTTTACAACAAGTTAAAAGATGATGAGGAGATACTGTGTCAGATTGAACTGATGACTGGTGATGATAACATTAGTGAAAGGGACAGAATACTGGAAAAAGTTAAGACAAGCGAAGAAATTATATTGGTAGCTACTCAAGTTATAGAAGCTGGTGTAGATATTGATATGGATATAGGATACAAGAATATTTCATTGTTAGACAGTGAGGAACAGTTCTTAGGAAGAATAAATAGATCCTGTAAAAAACCAGGCTGCATAGTTTACTTTTTTAAATTGGATGAAGCTACAACTATTTATAGAGAAGATATAAGAAACAATAAGGACATTACCTTAAATCATGAATTCACAAGGGGGATATTAATAGAAAAAGATTTTGACAAGTTCTATGATGTGGTTATAGAAAGATTGAAGAATATAACAGGAGGAGTCAACAGGCTAAATATTGAAAACTTTTTTCAAGATGAGGTTGGTAAATTGAATTTTAGAGAAGTAGATAAGAGAATGCAGCTAATATCGGACAATAGAAAGGAAATATCTGTTTATCTAAGCAGCGATTTGGTAAAAAGAGAGGGAGAAAAGATATATGGAGAGGAAGTGTGGGAAAAGTATAAAGAATTGCTCTCTGATACTAATATGGAATATGCAGAAAAAAGAGTTAAGTTATCTAAAGTGAGGTCGGATATGAATAACTTCATATACAAAATAAAATGGAATGAGAACTTTACCTATAATGATAGAATTGGAGAACTTTATTATATTGAAGATGGCGACAAGTATTTTAAAGATGGAAAGCTTGATAAAGAAAAATTTATTAGTGGGATAGGGGATTTTATATAACATGAAAGTAAATGGAACTTTAATAAATTATTATTTTCATTGTAAAAGACAGTGTTATCTTCATGGGAACAGACTTAATCTCGAAGATAACAGTGAGAATGTAAAAATAGGAAAGGCAATTCATGAGGAAAAAAGTGCAGGTAGTAGCAACAGTGAAATTTCCATAGATAATATAAAAATTGATAAGCTTACAAGTGAGTATTTGGTGGAAATAAAAAAGTCAGATGCAGATGTAGAAGCCTGTAAGTGGCAGCTAATATATTATCTAAAGGTGTTAAGAGATAAAGGCATAGAGAGAAGAGGAAAGCTTGAATTTGTTGAAAAAAACAAAGGAAATAACAAGATTTTATATTTTGAACTAAATGATGAACTGCTAGAACAATTAGATAAGCATAGTAAAGCTATTGAAGCTTTACTTGCAGAAGAAAATATTCCAGAAGTATTAAACAAGCCTAAGTGTAAAAAATGTGCCTACTTTGAATATTGTTACATATAGGGAGGATAACGTATGGGGAGTACAAGATATATAACATCTATGGGAGAGTTAACTAGAAAAGACAATTCTCTATGTTTTAGGAAGGATGGAAAGAATGTATATATTCCAATAGAAAATACAAAAGAGATATATTGTTTAAATGAAATTAGTATAAATACTAAGCTGCTAGATTTTATAGCTTCTAATAACATTGTTATCCACTTTTTTAATTATTACGAGGGATATAGCGGAAGTTTTTATCCTAAAAACCAATATAATAGTGGAAAACTTCTAATTAAACAAGTAGAGGCCTTTAGTAGTAAAAGACTAGAGGTAGCAAAAGCTATTGTGGCAGGTATAGGCATAAATATAAGTGAAGTTTTGTATCATTATTATAGACACGATAAAAAGGAAGTAAAAGAGACTATTGATTGGATTAAAGAAGACTTTAGGAAAAGAGTGGAGAAAAGTAAAGATGTAAAGGAATTAATGGCAGCAGAAGGAGAAGTATGGCAGAGGTTCTATAGTGAATTTAAAAATATTTTACCAGAGGATTTTATAATGAATAAAAGAGTAAAAAGACCTCCAGATAACCCAATTAATGCATTAATATCCTTTGGAAATACTTTATTATATACTAAAACCATATCCGCTATATATAGAACTCACTTAGATCAAAGAATTAGTTTTTTGCATGAGCCTTCAGAAGGTAGGTTTTCTCTAAGCCTGGATATTAGCGAAGTCTTTAAGCCTGTAGTTGTCTATAGAACTATATTTGAATTGGTAAATACCAAAAAATTACAGGTAAATAAACATTTTGATAAAAAAGTTAACTATTGTTTATTAAATGAAGAGGGCAGGAATATATTTATACAAGCCTTTGAAGAAAGATTAGAAGCTGTATTTTCACACCCTAAATTAAAGAGAAAAGTCAGCTATAGAACAGCAATAAAGCTTGATTGTTATAAATTAATAAAATTTATTTTAGAAGGTAAAGAATTTATTCCATTTAATCTTAAGGAGAATATTTAATATGAGTAAAAACTTAAATTTTAATTATGCATTTCTATTTTATGATGTGAAAGAAAGAAGAGTTCAAAGAGTATTTAAGGTTTGCAAAAAATATCTTTCTCATTTTCAAAAGTCTGTTTTTAGAGGAGAGATAACGCCATCAAAGCTGATATCTCTTAGAAAAGATTTGAATAAGGTTATTGATGACAAGGAAGATTTTATATGTATAATTAAACTTTTTAATGATAATGTATTTGGAGAGGAGATACTTGGAGTAAAAGATAATCCTACAGGTGAAGATTTGATTTTGTAATTTTTCCGGGTGAAAATAAAGGTGAATTGACATGTATCCATTGAAATACAATGGGATAGGTTATATTTTTATTGATATTTAAGAAAACAAAAATCGCTTGGAAAAATCTTTGTGAAGTTCTTTATTTTCAAGGGCTTCAAGGTTATAATAAAAATAGAGAATGGCTATTTTTCAGTGGTTTAACCTTAACATGAGATGTATTTAAATTATAAAGGCAACTTTTTAACTATTTTTCTTGCTTCTGTTTAACCTTAACATGAGATGTATTTAAATTTGCTTTTTCTCTTTCAAGTTCTAGTCTGTCATACAGTTTAACCTTAACATGAGATGTATTTAAATTAGAAAATTTAATTAATGGCTGTAGCTACACAGTGGGTTTAACCTTAACATGAGATGTATTTAAATACATGTGGCTTTAGTTGGTGAAAATGCAATCAACGTTTAACCTTAACATGAGATGTATTTAAATGAAGTGCTATACTCTAAAGATAACTTTAGTCTCTCTGTTTAACCTTAACATGAGATGTATTTAAATTCCAAGTGAGAGTGCTTTTACCTTTTTATCTGGAGGTTTAACCTTAACATGAGATGTATTTAAATAGAGAGAGAATTAATTTGCAGAACATTAGAAGAACAGTTTAACCTTAACATGAGATGTATTTAAATACTTAAACAAATGATGGATAATGAAACATGGTTGAGTTTAACCTTAACATGAGATGTATTTAAATGAAATAGATAACCTAGAAGGTGGTGAAATACAAAAGTTTAACCTTAACATGAGATGTATTTAAATTCTGGTATAAATGGTTTTAAATTTTAATAATTTGGAGTTTAACCTTAACATGAGATGTATTTAAATAAAGTTCAATTTAAGTTATATGGTGTCAGTAGTGATGTTTAACCTTAACATGAGATGTATTTAAATAAGAATACATCATCTGGATCATTTATTTTTACTCGTTTAACCTTAACATGAGATGTATTTTATATTCTTCTCCTAATAGTTCCTTTTACAAGTGGTAAGGGTAAAAGTGCCTTTAAAGCTTTGAAATATAAGTACTAAGGGCACTTTTTTCATATTTTAGTCATTAAAAATAAAAAAACTTCCTACATCTCCACTAACTGTATATATATTAGGTGAAGGGAGATGATAAATATGGCTGCAACAGCAACAAAACTGCAGACTACATTATTAATTAAGTATAAGGATGGTGTAGATGCCAAGGGGAAGGAAAAAATTAAAAACCTAAGATTTGCAAAGGTTAAAACTGGAGCTACAGAACAAAATATATATGATGTAGCTATGGAAATTTCAACGCTTCTTGGAAAAACTTTGGACGAGGTAATAAGAGAAGATCAAAGTGGAATAACTAATGCATAATTAATTGAGAATTGACAGTGGATAGCTGTCCAGGGTCAATTCTCAGCTTACAATTTAAAGAATATGAGGGGGAATGAGTTTATGAGCAAAACATTGGTTATGAATTTTTTAAATGAGGCTGGAAAAAAGGTTGGAGTAAGAGTTAACAACGTAAAGGAAGATATAACAGAAGCAGAGGTAAAGGCTGCTATGGATGTAATAGTTGATAAAAACATATTTACATCTACTGGAGGAGATTTAAAGTCAAAGGACTCTGCAGAACTTACAGATAAGAATTCCACTGAATTGTCTGTAAAATAGCGTTATCAAAAATTCCTAAAAAGTACATGCAGGACATGTTTCCTGCATGTACTTTTTTTATTCATAAAATTATCAGATAAATATAAATAAAAAGAGTTTTATAATTCTTTTACATCTTCATTTTTTACATAAATAAAAAAATCGTGAGACATAATTCTACCACCTATTTTAAGTAGTGCTTGGTGAAAAAAGCATTTTTATAAATAATATAAACTAAAATATTTGTAAAAAAATAAATTGATTTTATAGTACAAGTAAAATAAAAATATGATTTTAAAAAATATGCAATAATATGAGAAGAATGATTTAATTCAAAATTTGTCTGTGTTTTTAGGAGTAAATCGTCTTCTATTATATAAGGACAATTTAAAATGCACAATGAAATTTAATGGAGGTAGGACGTAATGTTGAAAAATGAAGAGGCAAAAAAACTAGAAGAATTAATAGATGGAGCGAAGAGAGGTGACAAGGTAAACATAGAAATAATAATTAAGAACTTTTATGGATTAATAAAAAGTACCTATAATAATGACATCTATGATGAAAGTAGAATGGAGTGGGAGGACTATGAACAGGAATGCAAGATAAAAATCATCAAATGCATTAATGAAGTTAGCAAAAAGAATTATTGGCAGTTATTTAACTTAGTTGAAGTAAGCATAAGAAATATAACTGTTGATTTAGGTAAAAAGCAGAGACGATTTAATGATACCAATATACCCTGTGGAGATAGAATTGATATTTATAATTTGGAAAAATCCTGCGACAATTGCCAATTTGAAGAGCAATTAGTAAGCGATATTGTTGTCAGTGAACTATATAAAACCTTCATTAAAGACAAGCTTACAAAAGAAGAAAATAGAGTTTTTTGTTATTTTATTTCTGGAAAAAGGTTAAAAGATTATTCAGAGAGAAAAGGCGTGCAGTTGGAAAGTGTAAAGAGAACTCTTAGAAGGGCAATAAATAAAATTAAAAATATAAAAGAATTACGAGAAATTTATTGTATGGGATTGGCAATGTAAGGGGGGAGTTATTATTAAGGGTGAAAGCCTAAAAGAAAAAGTTACTTTGGCGAAAGCGGGAAACAAGAAAGCTATGGAAGAAATAATAGAGGCTTTCCGGCCTTTTGTTATAAAAACAGCTAGAAGCATTTATATAAGAAGTTTTGATATAAATGACCTGATTCAAATTGGTATGATGTCGATAATTAAAGCTGTAGAAATGTTTGATGTCAACAGAGGAAATGCTTTTACGAGTTATATGTTTAATGCAGTTAAAATAAACTTTTATAATTTGATAAGAACTAATATAAAAAGGGCAAGTGAGTGCAGTGCCAACAGTTTAAATAAAGAGGGTTTTGAGCTTATTGATAATATAGTAAGTGAGGAAAATCTTGAAGAGGATATGGTAAAAAAAGAAGAAAAAGTAATGCTTACCAAAGCTTTGAACAAGCTTTCAGAGAAAGATAGAGAAGTTGTACATTGGTTTTATTTTGAAAACAAAGATTTAAAAAGTTATGCAGTTTTTAAGTCTATAAGTTATAGAACAGCTGTGGCAAGAAAGAAAAGTGCACTTATAAAACTTAAAAAATATTTAGAGGAGATGAATTATAATGGCATTTTATAGATATATTAGAACAGGTTTTTGGCAGGATGATTTTATATCAGAGCTTACTCCAGAGGAAAAGTATTTTTATTTGTATCTTATGACAAATTTAAAAACTACTCAGTGTGGAATATTTATTTTAGTTAAGAAAATTGCAGAAGCAGAATTAGGTTACAGCAGAGAAACTATAGAAAAGCTTTTGAAAAGGTTTGTAGAGTATGGTAAGATTGCATACTCGGAAAAAACTAATGAAGTTATGCTGTTAAATTGGATGAAACATAATTTTTCAGATAGTAGAAATACGGTGCTTTGCATAAATAAAGAACTCAAAGTAGTTAAAAATAAGGAATTTATAACTACAATGTATAAAGTATGTTTAGACAATGATTACGATGTGAAGAAAATCTTTAAAGGCATTGATATAAAAGGGATTAGCATTGAAGATAAAGAAGAAACTTTAGAGGATGAAGAAGGGCCTTGTAAGTCCCTTGAGAAAAAAGAAATAGAAAAAGAAAAAGAAAAATCTTCTTCTAAGAATAATATAACAAAGAAAAATAATAATGAGAAAAGCATAAAGAAAATTTTATCAGAGTTTAACAAAAAGATCTGTAAGGCAACGTCAAGAGATAAAGAGAAGCTCAAAAGCTGGAGGAGATACTTTGAAGAAGATGTAATAATTGCAGCTATCAATGAGGCTGTTAAATACAAAGCAAGACACATTGGCTATATAGAGACGGTTATTAACAATTGGAAGGAGCTTGGACTTACCACTATGGAAAAGCTTAAAGAACATAGAAAAAAGCCTGATATAGGCGATAATAGCTGTAATGCAGCAGCTTATGAGTATGTGGATTAAAAAGTTGCGGGGTGGTGTTTATGGTGGAGATAGATAAAATTTATAATTTGGCTGCAGAGAAAAATCTTATTGGTTCTATACTTTTAAAAAATGACAGTATATGTGAAATTATAGATATGCTAAAACCAGAGGATTTCTACAGCTCAAAACATAAAATAATTTTTGCAAAATTAAAAGAAATGTATGAAGATAGGATACCTATAGATGTTGTAACGCTTTGCGATAAGCTGGGAAAAAGGCTAAAGGAAGTGGGTGGAATAACTTATATAACAGAGCTTATAAATGCCAGTGTTACAGCTGTTAATATTAAAAGGCATGGAGAAATAATTAAGGAAAAATCTAATTATAGAGAGATCTTAAAAATTTTTAATACTTCTTTGGACAAGCTAAAAGAAGGCAAAGAAGCTCCAGATGATATAGTTTATTATGCGCAAAATTCTCTTTTAAACCTTAATACGCTGAAGGCTAAGGAGGGGGAGAACATGCTGGAAATTATGGGGGATTTCATGGATACACTTCAAAAGAGATATGAAAAAGGTGGAGAACTTCAGGGAATAAAAAGCGGTTATAAGCATTTAGACAAGATGCTTGGTGGTCTTCAAAAACAGGATTTAATAATACTTGCGGCAAGACCATCTATGGGGAAAACAACTATGGCAGTCAATATGGTGCTGAATGCTGTTTTCAAAGGGGATGCAAATGTAGCTTTTTTTAATCTGGAAATGGGAAAGACTCAAATTATAGACAGAACTATAGCTGCTTATACTGAAATACCCCTAGACAATATAAAAAATGCAGAATTAAGTGATAAACAGTGGGTAAATTTAAGTGAGGCTGCAGCTAAGCTTTCAATGGCAAATATTAAGCTTTATGATAAAATCTTTCAGTTAGAAAAAATAAAAAGTGAGTGCAGAAGAATAAAAATAGAACATGGACTAGACATAGCAGTTATAGATCATCTTCAGCTTATAGGCAGCGGTGAAAAGACTGAAAATAGAACACAGGAGATTTCAAAGATCACAAGGAAGCTAAAGCTGATGGCAAAAGAACTTGATATTAATTTGATTCTCCTTTCCCAGCTTTCAAGAGCACCAGAATGCAGAAGCGATCATAGACCAATGCTTTCTGATTTGAGGGAATCTGGAAGTATAGAACAGGATGCAGATACCGTGATATTTTTATACAGAGACGAATACTATTTTAAGGATAGTGACAGTAAAGGAATTATTGAGTGCATTGTGGCAAAAAACAGAAATGGGGAGGTTGGCACTGCAAGATTAAAGTGGAAGCCTGAGATACAGAGGATTTGGTAGCCTTTTAAAGTACTCCTAAGGCATTGAAATACAATCTTAACAACATCATTGACTGTGTTTATTACGAAATTAGAATCCCAAAAACAGAATATAACTCAAGTGAAAATTAGAAGTTAGGAGATGATTATAAAATGCAAAAAGGAGTGCACGAAGCACTCTTTTTATTATGTTTTTCATTATGACATTGGAGATGTTTAATAGTTAAAGCATTTTTAAACAGGATAAAAATTTATTATGGCAGTTTTTAAGATACCTTTTCCACTATTGAAGTAAATATGTTTAGCAGAAGCAGTGAAAGTAATGGTATCATCGGCATACAAAATAAAAGTTTCATTGTTTACTTCTAGAGTTAATTGGCCTTCTAAAACCATTAAATATTCCTCAGACTTTTCAGGGTGTCCGACAGAAGTATATTTACAGCCTTCATCAAGTTCCATTTGAAAAAGCTCAAAATTACGATGAGGTGTATTAGAATAATAACAATAGAGACGATATTGTCCATCATCAGTTAATTGAGAAACTATATCGGATTTTTTTATAACATAGGCATCCTGTTTTTGCTGTTCTAATAATGATGTATAGGGAACATTTAGCCCAGCAGCTATTTTCCAAATGGTATTTATTGTTGGATTAGTTTCACCTTTTTCTATTTGAGAAAGCATAACTTTACTAATATCAGACAATTCTGCAAGTTGGCTTAAGCTCAAATTCCGCTCATTACGAAGTCTTTTTAGATTTTCAGCAATAATTAAACTTATATTCATAAGTAATATATCTCCTTTAACATTATTGACAACTATTATTAACAAATGTAAAATATATTTAACGTTAATTATATTTTACATTTGTTAATTATAATTAATTATAACGTAATTAACATAAGGGGGCAAGAAAGATGAAAAAATTGATGGAAAATATTTATGAGGCTATCGGTGAAACTCCAATGTTACGACTTAGTAGGATTACAAATCACTATGGTGTAGAAGGAAATATATTTGCAAAATTAGAATATTTGAATCCTGGATTCAGCAAAAAAGACCGTCCTGCTTTGCAGATGATTGAGGAAGCTAAAGCAAGTGGGGAATTAAAGACTGGTCAGACAGTTATTGAGCTTACAAGTGGAAACACAGGCACAGGACTTTCAATTGTCTGTCAGGCAAAAGGACATCCTTTTATAGCATGTATGTCAGAAGGAAATTCTATGGAACGAGCTAGAATGATGCGTGCCCTTGGAGCAGAAGTTATTATAGTTCCACAGGCTAAGAATTCAGTTAAAGGACAGGTGTCAGGGGAAGATTTAAAATTGGTAGAAGAAATGACTGTAAAATTAACAAAGGAGAGGAATGCCTTTCGTGCAGACCAGTTCAATTTAGATAGTTCCTATAGAGCTCACCTGCTGCATACCGCTGTGGAAATGTTGGAGCAGTGCGATGGTAAAATAGATTGTTTTGTTGATATTGTAGGAAGTGGAGGAACCTTTGAAGGCTGTGCAGAAAAATTTAAAGAATATAATAAAAATATACGTTGCTATATTGTTGAACCTGCTAATGCTGCAGTATATGCGGGAAAAAATCTCATAAACGAAGGACGCCATAAGGTTCAAGGGTGTGGATACGCTATGGATTTGTCAAAGGTAAATAAAGAACTAATTGATGGATGTATACAGGTTACAGACGAAGAGGTTACCCAAATGACAAGAGACTTAGCCAAACTAGAGGGGACATTTGTCGGCTTCTCATCAGGAGCTAATGTTTGTGCAGCAATTCAACTTTTGAAAGACAAGGAGAAGGGAAAAAATATTGTACTAACACTTAACGATAGTGGTTTAAAATACTTAAGTACTGATTTATTTTAAATATGTTTACACTAAAAATAGCTAAAACTTTATTTTTAATTTTGGATTTTTCTAGGTTATTCAACAATAGTGAGAGTAAGTTATATATATTAATCTATAAATCTAAATATATGGATGTTTTTTGACAATTGGATAATGTAGTGCTTAATATATTTCTTTACAAAATTTACAGAAAGATATATACAAATGTAAATAAATATAATAAAATATAATTGCGCCCAAAATATTTGTAAAATTGAAAATATTGAAAAATATTTTGCAATAAAAATTATATTAAGTTTATTTTGTTTAATGTATATTTTTTTACAAAAAGGAGGTAATTTTTATGAGTATGTTTTGTTATCAATGTCAAGAAACAGCAAAAGGAACCGGTTGTGAAATTAGAGGTGTATGTGGTAAAACTGAAGAGGTCGCAAAACTCCAAGATTTACTCATCTATACTTTAAAAGGTATTTCAGAAGTTGTACTTAAAGGAAAAATAGACATTACTAGTATTTCTGATATAAATCATCAGGTGTTAAACAGCCTTTTTATGACTATTACTAATGCAAATTTTGATGATAATGCAATAGAAAAGCAGATTAATAAAATGATATCCTTTAGAAATGAGTTGAAAAGCACAATTCAAGTTGCTAGTCTACATGATGCTGCGGTATTTGAAGTAGAAACAAGACAAGCTATGCTGGAAAAAGCAGCTTTGATTGGTGTATTATCCACAAAAAATGAAGATGTACGTTCTCTTCGTGAAATGATTGTATATGGATTAAAAGGAATGGCAGCTTATACGGAACACGCTTTAAATTTGGGAAAAGAGAACTTAGAAATATATGAGTTTATATATGAGGCATTTGCGGCAATGCTAGATGATAGTCTTTCAGCGGATGATTTGGTCAAACTTACATTAAAAACAGGTGAATATGGTGTTAAGGCTATGGCATTATTGGATGAAGCCAATACTTCTAAATATGGAAATCCTGAAGTTACAAAGGTAAATATTGGGGTTAGAAATAATCCTGCTATTTTGATTTCTGGTCATGACTTAACTGATTTGGAACAACTTCTAGAACAGACAAAAGGCACAGGCGTCGATGTTTATACTCATAGTGAAATGCTGCCAGCACATTATTATCCTGCATTTAAGAAATATGAAAATTTTGCAGGTAATTATGGAAACGCATGGTGGAAACAAGTAGATGAATTTGGGCCATTCCATGGACCAATATTATTTACTACTAACTGTATTGTTCCTCCAAGAAGTGAAGAGATTAGAAATAGAATATTTACTACTAATTCAGCAGGATATCCGGAATGTAAACATATTGCTAGAGATGCCAATGGCAAGAAGGATTTTTCAGAAATAATTGCCCTTGCAAAAACATTACCAGCACCTGATGAGATAGAAACAGGCTGTATTGTTGGTGGATTTGCACATAACCAAGTAATTGCTTTGGCTGATAAGGTTGTTGATGCTGTTAAATCTGGTGCCATTAAAAAGTTTTTTGTTATGGCTGGATGTGATGGCAGAATGAAGTCTAGAGAGTATTATGCAGAGTTTGCTAAAGCACTTCCGAAGGATACAGTTATACTCACTGCTGGTTGTGCAAAATATAGATACAATAAGCTTCCACTTGGAGATATTGGAGGTATTCCAAGAGTACTTGACGCAGGACAATGTAATGATTCATACTCTTTAGCATTAATAGCACTTAAGCTTAAAGAAGTTTTTGGACTTGATGATATAAATAAACTTCCTATAGCTTATAATATAGCATGGTATGAACAAAAAGCAGTTATTGTTTTATTAGCACTACTTTATTTAGGAGTTAAGAATATACATCTTGGACCAACATTACCAGGATTTTTATCACCAAACGTAGCAAAGGTTTTGATAGAGAACTTTGGGATAGCTGGAATAGGAGAAGTGGACAAGGATATAGAATCATTTATGGCATAAAATAGATATTAAGATGAGTTAATGACATTTAAGATTGAACTTCTTTTCCATACTTGATCTAATTGCCGAAAAAATGAATTGTTTATTAGAATCACCGCATTATTCAAACTGAATAATGCGGTGTTTTAATGATAATTTTTTTCTTATTGTATTAGGTTTAATATATTAATTTCAGGTGCATGATATAATTACCAATAATTAATAGAGAATTTTATATAAAGTAGTGTAATATTTTGTGTCTTAATGTGACTAATTGTATGAAAGGGGGATTTAAGTGAATCATATAGAAAAACTGTACTTAGAATATAAGCAAGATATATATAATTATTTGTTGAGTATAACGCATAATCCTACTCTTTCAGAAGATTTGCTTTCTGAAACATTTGTAAAGGCAATTTATTCTATTGGTAGCTTTAAAGGCAATTCATCAATTAAAACATGGCTATTTAGTATTGCTCGTCATCTATGGTTGCAAAATTTGCGAAAGGATAGGCCTACAGTAGAATATAGTGACCTTTTAGAGCTATATATTACAGATAGCACCTTTGATATCATTAGTACAAAGCAGATAGCTGATAGAGTGTGTGAACTGTTAAAAATGAAAGATGTTCAAATTCAAAAAATAGTAAACATGCGTGTTGATGGGATAAGCTACTGCGAAATATCAGAGAGGATAGGTATTTCTGAAAACTCGGCAAGAGTAATAGATTTTAGAACAAAAAAATGGCTTAAATCCATTTTGAAAAAGGAGGAATTAATATGAATATATCATGTGATGTTATATTGGATTTAATACCGCTTGTAAAAGATGGCGTTGCTAGCAAGGACAGCATTAATTTAGTCTCGGATCATTTAAAAAGCTGTGAAAGCTGTAAACTTGAGTTTGAAAGCCACGCTTTGCCAATGCCAACAGAATTTGATGACAAAAGAGTTATATCTACAATCAAGAAAAAGTTATTCCTTGCAACCTCGGCATTGTTATTGATTGGAGCTTTTATCGGAATGGCATTAGACAAAAATTCACATTCAAACTTTATGCCAGCAATAATTATTGTTTTGGGTATTGTTTTTGCAGGAATAGTGGTATTTAAATTTGATTTAAAAGGGGATAGAAGTGTGAAAAGATTTTTTATCGGAAGAGCTATTGGCACAATCATTGTCTTTGTTATATTGGGAATTTATTTATTACTTAAATATGGGTTACATCTTTTTTAGATATAAATAAGTAATCCTAATGAAGCATTTAAAGAAGTTCCCAATGTATCAACATTAACAGAGAGTCAAGACGTTCCAGAGATGATTAAAAGTGGATTTTGTAAATTCAAGATTTGTGGCAGATTTTTTTGTACATTCACTTTTTCAGAAGAAAATATTAATGTATTTATAATAGTTAGGTATTATGAAATTTATACGACGTAAATGCCGAAGAAGGAAATACGAATGATGGTCTTTGCTAAGAAAATAGGTTTCATTTTCATTGGCAGCTGTGAAGTAAGTCATGATTCGTTGAAAATAGAATAATGCAGTGTTAAAAATATCTATACTTTCTATATAATTGTGAAAATATGTAGAAAACATGGTATAATTTTGATATAAATTAAATCATAGTCGTAAAAAATTGTGAACTAAATGATGATTTTATATTGCCTCGTACAGAATATTGATAATTGTGAAAATATAATCTATTATGATGTGCAATTAGGCAATTTTTAATAAACAAAGATAAAATTACATGAAAATGAGGGGATAAATATGTTATCAGGAAAAGTAATAACTTTAGGAATTACAGCATGTAGTCCGGCAGACCAGTCACTTACGTTAATTAGAGAATTAAAAAAGCGTGGAGCACAGGTACATGTAATTATGACGGCAAATGCAGTTAATTTTGTTACACCACTTATGGTACAGAGAGAGTCAGGGACACCTATCCAGATTGAACAGTTTGAACTTCCAAAGGCGTATGATATGAATCACCAGTCACTGGCGTTTAAATCTGATTTAATGCTTGTTGCACCAGTTTCTGCTAATACCCTTGGAAAGGCAGCCAATGGAATAGCGGATAATCTGCTTACTACAAATCTATTATCAACAAATGCACCCATTATTTTTGCAACTCATATTAATCCGAAAATGTACAGTAAACCAAGTGTACAAAGAAATGTAAAAATGTTGAAAGAAGACGGAGTGATTTTTGTTGAAAATAAAGAGGCTAAATTTCCAAGTCTGTTTCCAAGCATAGATGCTATTATTAAGAAAGTTGAAGAAGTAATTGTTTAAGAAGGATTTTAGTACTAAGTTTCATTATTCTTATTTAACAAAACAATCGAAAAAGCGAACAATTTTTATAAACACTGCATTATTCAAAGTTGAATTATGTGGTGTTTTTGTGTCGCATTTTCAAAATATTGTTTATCAATCGTGGAGAATAAAATATTTATAATTATTGTAGCACTTTAGTAACGCTTTGATGAAATAAGATAACCTGAAACAATCAATAAGAAATTGTAGCAATTATTGCATCTGCAATACTTAGATTTTTAACTTCTGATTTTTCATTTTCAAGATCTGATAAAATTTTCAAAGGATTTATATTAGACATAGTGACCGCCTCCAATTATATTAATAAATCTCTTTGTAAATATTCTAGCATGTTAATATTGAAAATTTTACACTTAATGGTTGTATCATACAAAGAACTAGTCAAAAAATACATATTTACTACTAAACTGTCAAGCTGTTCCTACTTATTGTAAAGATAAATTATTATAGTTAGATATAACGAACCGTTCTTATAATAAAGTTAAATGGAGGATTCATTTAAAGACAAAGTTATTATATTTGGTATTTTATCACCTTTAGTTGGAACATTAATAGGGTATTTAGGATGGAAAGGGATGGAAAAAAATATAGAAATTTTGAATAACTAAATATACAATATAAGAACTATTTAACTAAGTAAGATAGTTTAATATCTACAAAATATGTTATAATTACCAGTAGGTGAAAAATACGGGGGGATAATTATGTCTAGTATGATTCCGATGCTTTTTGTTGATCCAATAATTAGTTTAATTTTATTAGGTATTGGAATTTATGGATTCCTATTGTTTGTAAAACTTGCTAACAGAGGGATTAGAGCACTTGATATTTACATAAATGAAAAGACAAATAAGTCTTGATGTGCAAAAGTAGTGGTATTTTTGGCGAAATAATTATTATGGAGGAGTATAATTTTGAGTCAAGATAACAATAAAAAAAATATAACAGATGGAGTATCATTCTTTACCCAAAATGATTTATTTAAGAAAAAAGAAAACTTATATTTGTTAAATGTCTTTGGACTATCGGTTCTTTTATTTGTTGTAGTAGGTGGTATTTTGACAACTAAAGATGGTTCTATTTCTTATTTGTTATCATTAATATCTTCAGTATTAGTTATTAATGGATATAACAAGGTTAAAAAGGAAAGCAAGCAGTAGGTCTATTACAAAATTTTCTCAAAAATTATATATTATAATTATGGAAATTTAAGGTTTTAATGGAGGAGCTAAATATGGCTATGTGGAACCCATGGCGTGATTGTAAAAAGTGTAGTGATGGTTGTCAATATTGTTATATTCATAAAGGTGATTAAATTAGCTATTTTTAAAGATTTGAATATAAAGCATAAATGTATTACAGCTCAGCTGTTATTAGAAAAAATAAATATTGAAAAGTATTTAAAAGATATTGAACTTGTTATCGTTGGTGGAGAATCTGATAAGAATGCAAGAATATTAGATTATGCTTGGGTACTTGACATAAGAAATCAGTGTGTAAAGGCAAATGGAATACAAATTGAATATGAAATTTTTCGAAAGAAGACAATTCCAACTTTAGTAATTCAAGGAACTGAAGATACATTGTTTCCTGTTGAAGCAGGAGAAGATACAGCACGCACAATACCTATTGGAAATATAATCACCTTTTATTTGTAAAAGTTATGACATAATAATTATTAATAAAGCCAAAATAGTAATTATATACGAATTAAATTGGAGGATAATTATGTTGGAAAAATACCACATGAGAAAGAAAGATAGACAAATAAATGATGAAAATGAATTAAGTGAAATATTGTTACAGGGCAAATATGCGGTAATATCAATGTGTCGCAATAATGAACCGTATATAGTAACTTTGAGTTATGGCTATGACAAATCTAAAAATGCTTTATACTTACATACGGGGCTTAAAGGCTTGAAGATAGACTTTATTACTTACAATCCTAATGTATGTGCTACTATAATAGATGATAGAGGCTATGTAATTGGAGAGTGTGGACATAAGTATCGTTCTGTTGTTATAGATGCTAAGATTTCTTTAGTTGAAAGCCTTGAAGAGAAAAAATATGGAATGGAAGTTATTTTAAATCATTTAGAAGATATTCCTTCTGTTGTTAAGGAAAAATCTTTGAAAAATGAGAATATGTATAATAACATTGCAATATTGAAGATGGATATAATAAGTTTAAGTGGAAAGAAGGGACAATAACTATAATATATTTCGGTTAGTACGTAATTTTCTTATTTAGTGTAACAATTAAAAAAACGTAAACACTGTAATAGTAAAAGTGTATATTTTCATATATTGCGGTATATGTCTTGATATGTTATAATTGTTGATAATATCAACAATTAGGGGGGAGTTAAATTGAGTAAAGCGGAAATAGTTAGGAAAGAATTACGACTAATTATAAGAGAATTAGGTTTACTTAATTATGATTGTCTAAATTCAGGATTAACATTATCTCAAGCACATATACTAAGTTATCTTAAAAAAAATGGAATCATTCCTTTTAGCGAATTGGTGATGCAATTGGGAATTGATAAAGCTTCTCTAAGCAGAATTCTTAATAACTTAGAAGCTAAAGAATTTATAAAAATAGAGAAATCCCATACTGATAAAAGAGTGAAATACATTAGTATCCTATCACTAGGTATGGAAGCGATAATAAATGGAGATTGTGAAGCGAATAAATTTATTAATCAAATCTTAGATTTAGGATATGCGGATGTTAATGATAACATTGTAAAATCACTTAGAGAGTTTCGTATACTTGCATTAAAAAATAATCTTATAAAAAATAATTCTCGAATAGAAATAGAAAAAGTTTCATCAAATTTTATGGATGATGCAATTAAGCTAGCAACAGAAGTATTTACTTATGAGCAAAATATTCCTGAAAAATTAATACCTATAAGTGCGGAGTTGAGTCAAATTTGGTGGTGTGCAAGAGTAGGGGAAGATATTGTTGGAGTGATAGCTGCTTGGAATGAAAATAATCAATGGCATCTGGGAAGATTTGCAGTTGATAGAAACCTACGAGGCTTAGAGATAGGCAAAAAAATGCTTATATTGTCGTTAAATGAAATTTTTAACCTTGATGTAGAGGAAGTTTTTGTTGAAGCAAGAGATATAACTGTGAGAATGTTAGAACAATTTGGCTGTAAAGTAGTAGAAGAACCAATAGATTTTTATGGTGAGCCAGTTACACCTATTACAATAAAAAAGTGTGATTTTATAAATAAGACAAAATTACAAACAAAATGAATATTATTATTGATATGCTAATAATATTCTTATTTAACAAAACAATTAAAAAAAGTAAATGATTTATAAAAACACTGCATTATTCGAATTTGAATTTTACAGTGTCTTTTCGTCGTATAACAAATAGTACGCATATATATCCTAAAACCACGATATATGTACTTACTGAAAACTATGTGAACTAAATTCAAATAGAAAAACTGTTTGTTGAAAATTGAAAAATACAGTGTTAAAAGTATTTCTTTAATGATTAAAATGGTAATAACATGAAGATAAATGATATGTTATAATTTGTATGTATAGTAAAATTTATGCTAAGTGTGAAATGCTATAAGTATTATGAAGGAGGAACATGTCAATGATGAATAATTTAAAAACAATCATAATTGCAAATAAGAAAATTAAATCACTAAAAGGAAATTCCATTTCAGATGATGTCACTAAAGTATTTTCAGTTCAAAGCAATGAAGAAATACTTGCACATTTGCCTCCAGAGGATTGGAACATATCTATAAAGGAAACTTGGAATACTAAAGACTACTATTATGATGGTTGTACTCAACCTATAGGAAAACATCATATGATATTTATAATATGTCAATACGTTGTCATATTTAATGCTTTATAATCAATAATAGAGGGGAAGAATAAATCATTATAAAATTTAAGGAGGACATATTTATGAGTATAAGTAATGCATTTATGACATTTGGAAAGGAAGCACCAGAACAACAAAAGGCATGGGGTGAACTTATTGGAAAGTTGGATAATGCCTGTAAACTTGACAAAAAGACAGAAGCACTCGCTTATTTAGCTGTATTGGCTTCTGCTCGACTTGAAAGTGGTATA
>NZ_JAEEGC010000056.1 GCF_019207025.1 Clostridium thailandense
TTTTTAATCATTCTAAAGCTCAGTATTTTGAAAATCTAAGAAACTTTTATAAACTCGTATCTCAAACATATAAAAGCTTCTAAGATTTTCTAAAATACTTCGCTAAGAATGATAAAAAAGTTTTTATATGTGCTTTCAGCTTTGGTAACATCTACCTGCATATAAGTTTACTTTCTGGTGTATTTCTTTATAGTGCAAAAGCCTCTTTTATTGTGCTTAAATCGTAATAAATTTTAAAAATAAACTTTTATCCCAATTTGCCCATTAATAAACTTATAATTAATATGATAAAAACAGCAGTAGTGATTTTCACGTATAAGTAATCTTTTTCCTTTAAGAATACTATAATTGAAACTCCAACACGAAATACTGGAATTGCTATTAGAATCATTAATCCTAAAAGTATGATTCCATAGGGCTTAAGTGCTGCGGCGCCTGCTAAAATATCACGAGGTGAGGTTGGATATGAGCTTCCAGAATATCCACTATGCCCTGATATTAAAAACATCAAAAGTCCTGATAATATTACAACTGAGCTTAAAACCACGCCAACTCTCAAGGATTTACTTATTATAATTTCAATTTCACCAATATTACTTTCTTCTACAATATTACTTTCTTCCATTAATGTCCCCCCATTCCTTTAAAAATCATTTCAATTGATACATAAATTAAAAAAGGTATAAAGATTTTTCTAATAGTTTTGCTTTTTAAGTGCTGCATGATTTTAGCTCCTATTGTAGCACCTGCAAGAACTCCAAGGGCAACTGGTGCGGCAATTTTAGGATCTATATCTCCTTTGCAGAGGTATACACCAGCACTGGCAGCAGCAGTTACTCCCATCATAAAGTTGCTTGTCGCACTCGAAACTTTTAGAGGAAGTTTCATACATAAATCCATAGCCATAACTTTAAAGCTTCCACTTCCAATACCAAGTAAACCTGATATAACTCCAGCACCATACATAACTCCAAAACCAGAAGGCACGTCAGCTACATTATAAACAACATTTTTTTCTAAGGCTTTATCATAATAATCACCATTTAATTTGAATTTTTTTGCTAATGGATGAGCTTGTACATTTTGTGGCAATTCTTGCTTACTTTTCTTTGCCATACCATAAGCAGAATATAATAAAAGCATTCCAAAGAGAACATAGAGAAAGTTAGGATTTATAAGCCCTCCTAAGAAAGCTCCTGTAATGGCTCCGGTAGTAGTAGCTATTTCAAGAAACATTCCCACTCTTATATTTGTTATTTTATCCCTTATATAAGCTACTGCAGCTCCACTTGAAGTAGCAATTACTGAAATTATGCTTGCGCCAATAGCATGTTTGATGTCAACTCCAAACAAGAGTGTTAATGCAGGTGTAATTACTGTACCACCTCCAAGACCAAGAATAGAACCAGCTATTCCAGCTATGATAGATACTGCTAGAATTTTTAATGCAATTATTGACAAAAAATCATCTCCTTTAATTATTTAAATAAGTTTGTCATTTTCAGTATTATTACAACAATATTTGAATAAGTTTGTCATTTCTAGTATTATTATAACAAGGAAAATGATATATTAAAAATATTAATTATGTATATATATTATATAAAAATTGTATATCAATATTAATGGGGGTCGAAATTTCTATGGATATAAAGCAACTTAAATATTTTCTTGCTATAGCAGAAGAAGGACAAATAACAAGTGCAGCTAAAAAATTAAATATGGCACAGCCACCTCTTAGTTATCATTTAAAGCTACTTGAAGAGGAATTAGGAGTTAAGCTTGTGGAAAGAGGAAGTCGTAAAATTGAACTTACAGATGCAGGAAAAATATTGCAGAACAGGGCAGAGCAGATGCTTGAATTAGCTGGAGCTACTGTTAAAGAACTAAAGGATTTTGGTGCTGGCATTAAAGGAACTCTTTCATTAGGCACAGTATCTTCATCTGGTGTAACATTTCTTCCTGAAAGAATAGAAAGTTTTCATAACAAATATCCAAGTATAAATTTTGAAGTATGGGAAGGTAATACCTTTAGAATTCTAGAGATATTGAATAATGGAGTTATAGAAATTGGAATTGTAAGAACTCCTTTCGACCCAAAAACTTTTGAAGTAAAATTTCTATCAAAAGAATCAATGATAGCAGTATACAATAAAAAATGTGATTACTTTAAAAACAACTCTAAAATATACCTTGAGGATATTGAAAATAAACCGTTAATAATATACCGCAGATTTGAAAAAATAATATCGGAAGCATGTCTTAAAAAAGGATTTGAAGCAAAAATAATTTGCAAGAATGACGATGCTAGAACAACATTATTATGGGCTCAGTCTGGTATTGGTTTGGCTATTGTACCTAAGAGTGCATTTAATCTTGTAAAAAATGAAAATCTTAGATTTGTAGAAATTGATGAATCGTCTTTAGAAACAAGCATAGCTGCAATATGGATGAAAAATAGATATTTATCAACTGCCGCGAAACATTTTTTAGAGTTCTTTGAAGTTTAAGTATAGATGCCCGCATCTGAAAGTAAACTTATACGCAGGTAGATGTTACCAAGCCTCAGCACGATAAAAACTTTTAATCATTCTAAAGCTCAGTATTTTGAAAATCTAAGAAACTTTTATAAACTCGTACCTAAAACATATAAAAGCCTCTAAGATTTTTTAAAATACTTCGCTAAGAATGATAAAAAAGTTTTTATATGTGCTTTCAGCTTTGGTAACATCTACCTGCGTATAAGTTTACTTTCTGGCGTGGGTATCTATAAGCAACAGAATATTCCTAAAATACTATAATTCGTGATATTTTAATAATAATTTAATAAGGAATGTTGAACTTCAATAGTTTAATGTGGTATATTATAGTTATTAGTGAGTTATCACCCATGTAGGTATAGTGCCTGCATGGGTTTTTACGTAATAAAATTGCAGGTAATTTAGGAGGAAGAAAAAATGGAAAAACAATTTATTAAACCATCAACTTTACCAGGATTTATGGAACTGCTTCCAGCTGACCAAATTATATTTAACAATATCATGGACACTATTAGAAATAATTATGAAAAAAGTGGTTTTGTACCAATGGATACCCCTATAATAGAGAAAACAGAAATACTATTAGCTAAAGGAGGCCAAGAAACAGATAAGCAGATCTACAGATTTACTAAAGGAAGTAATGACATATCATTAAGATTTGATTTAACAGTTCCTTTTGCTAGATACTCTGCTCAACATATGTCAGAATTAACTTTCCCCTTCCGTAGATATCAAATAGGTAAAGTTTTTAGAGGAGAAAGAAATCAAAAAGGACGTTACCGTGAATTTTACCAATGTGATATAGACATTATAAATAATGGAGAACTAAGTATTATAAATGATGCAGAAATTCCAAGTATAATATATTCGATATTTACGGAAATTGGATTAAAAGATTTTAAAATACGCATAAATAATAGAAAAATATTAAATGGATTTTTCAATTCCCTTGGAATTTCAAACAATGTGGAAATATTGAGAATCATCGATAAAGTAGATAAAATAGGCATGGAAGCAATTTGTAAAGAGTTATTGGAATTAGGCTTAAATGAAAATGCAGTTAATAAAATAAGAGATTTCATAGGTATAGGTGGAACTAATGAAGAAATATTAAAGGCATTAGAAAATCTAAATATAGATGATGAAATCTTTAAAATTGGAGTAGATGAACTTTCAAAAGTTGTTTACTACATTGGCTGTTTTGGTGTTCCAGACAAAAATTATACAATAGATTTAAAAATAGCAAGAGGATTAGAATACTATACTGGAACAGTTTATGAAACAATGCTAGATGATTATCCGAATGTAGGGTCTATATGTTCAGGAGGTCGTTACGCAGATTTAGCTGGATATTATACTAATCAAAAATTAGAAGGTGTAGGGATATCTATAGGACTGACTAGATTATTTTCTCAATTAAGAGAATTAGGTATTATAAAAGAAAATCCATCTTCCTCCTTAACAAAGGTATTGGTTATTCCTATGGGAGAAACTATGGATTACTCTGTAAAAACTGTTAAGAAATTAAGAGAATGTGGAATTGTTTCAGAAGTTTATTTGGAAAATACTAAATTTAATAAAAAGCTTTCATATGCTAATAAATTGGGAATACCATTTACTATAATAATTGGTGAAGAAGAAGTTAACAGTGGTATTTTAACACTAAAAGATATGAATACAGGAGAACAATTTAAAGTATCAGTTGAAGAGGCCATAAGTAAAATTAAAGCATAAGTTAAAAATATAATATAGATTATAAAGGTGCTAGCTTAAAATGAATTTTATTTACGTCATATTAGGATTTTAATTGAAAAGTCGTTAATATGTGTCAATATATTTTGTTATAAGCTAGTGCCTTTAATTTTTGAATATACAATAAAATTTAAAGATTTTAAGAAGTTGTATGAATAAAAGTAAGAAATACTTTATATAATATTTTGTAATTAACTAATAAAGCTAATTAATGAATATATTAGGTAACATTTGATTATTCACGCCATTTTGATATTAGGGGATTTTATGTTATAATTTACTCTATATTTCTTATTTTGATAGGGGGAATAATTAATGGACAATGGTCCGAGTAGTATTGTGCTAGAATTATTGTTAATTTTAGTACTAGTTTTAATTAATGCTTTCTTTGTTGCTTCAGAAATGGCTATAGTTTCCTTAAATAGAAGTAAGGTTAACTTACTTGCGGAAGAGGGGAATGCTAAGGCAAAGTATTTACTAAAGCTTTTAGATGAACCTAGCAAATTTTTAGCTACTGTTCAGGTAGGAATTACTTTAGCAGGATTTTTAGCTAGTGCCACGGCAGCAACAAATATATCCAAGCATCTTTCGTATGCATTAGACAAGCTTAGTATACCAGGTAGTGATGAAATATCCGTTGTTGTAATAACTATATTATTATCATATGTTACCTTGGTATTTGGTGAATTGTTTCCTAAAAGAATAGCACTGCAAAAATCTGAGCAAATAGCTATGTTTTCAATTAGACCAATAATATTTATTTCTAAGATGACCTCTCCTTTTATAAAAATGCTTACAGCATCAACAAATGTATTAGTCAAGATATTTGGAATGAATTTAGATAATCTTGAGGAAAAGGTATCAGAGGAAGAAATAAGATCGATGATTAAAGTTGGAGAAGAAAACGGAGTTATTAATGAAATTGAAAAAGATATGATAGATGGTATTTTTAAATTTGATGATACCTTGGCAAAGGAAATAATGACGCCTAGAACAAGTGTATTTGGTTTAGAAGTAAGTACACCTATTGATGAATTATTAAATCAGGTAGCAGAAGAACAGTACTCAAGAATACCTGTATATGAAAATGATATTGATAACATCATTGGTGTTTTATATATGAAGGATTTGTTCATTCAGTTAAAAAATAAAAATATTAATAATTTAAGTATAAAAAATTTATTAAGGCCAGCTTATTTTGTTCCAGAGACTAAGAATATTGATGCTTTGTTTAGAGAACTTCAAAATACTAAAAATCATATGGCTATATTAATTGATGAATATGGTGGATTTTCTGGTATTGTAACAATCGAAGATTTGATAGAAGAAATTATGGGAAACATTTTTGATGAATATGATGATAATATAGATGATATTAAGAAAATTGATTCAAATATTTATCTTGTAAATGGATTAATACCAATTGACGATATTAATGAAAGCTTGAATATAAATTTGCCCTCAGATGACATTGATACTATAGGTGGATTTGTAGTAACTCTGCTTGGGACAATACCCAAGGATGATGATGCTAGCGTAGTAGAATACGATAATCTAAAATTTAAAATTGAAAAGGTTAATGAAAAACGAATAGAAGAATTAAAGATTTATGTATCGTAAATTAAGTCATAGACTTATAGTCAATATATAGGGCTGTCTCACTTATAGATAAACACGGCCGACATTTAACTTATGCTCCGGGATATGTTTCCAAACTTCAGCACTATAAAAATTTTTAATTATTCTAAAGCTCAGTATTTTGAAAATCTAAGAAACTTTTATAAACTCGTACCTCAGACATATAAAAGCTTCTAAGATTTTCTAAAATACTTCGCTAAGAATAATAAAAAAATTTTTATATGTGCTTTCATTTTTGGAAACACATCCCTGCGTATAAGTTAAATGTCGGCCGTGGGTGTCTATATGGTGAAACAGCCTTATTTTTCTTCATTTTTACTTACAGTATTAAGATAACGATATATGCTTGCCTCAGAACAATGCAATTGTTCTGCTACTTGCCCTACAGCACCTTTCATAAGAAACACGCCTTTTTTATTAAGAATATCAACAATATGTAACTTTTCATCTCGATTTAAACGGTTAAGAGCTATATTTTCGTTTAAAAAAGAACTCTCAAGAATGGCATCAATTAGTTCCGGAATAGATCCAGTAAAGTTTTCAGATACATCCAATAAATGATTTGTAGGTGTAAAATTATAGTTTTCATCTACTACTTGATTTGGATGACAAAGATATAAAATTTCTTTGCTTAAATCTAAATATCTACTGCTGTCAAAATTAATGCATAATATACCTATTAATTCACCATTGTCTTTAATAAAGAAGGTAGATGATCTCATAATCTTCTTATCCTTAGATAGACCATTATAATTTACCTTATAATCAGTATGTTCGTACTCTCTATCTGCAATTAATTTTAAACTTAAATCTGTAAGGGGTCCGCCAACACGTCTACCACTTATGTGCCCATTTGCTATTGCAACGATGGCATGTTCCTTTTTGTTAGGATTTTGAAGAACAATTTCGTAGTCAGGGCCTAACACTTTGCCCAAAAATTCAACCATATTTATATAAGGAGTAAGACGTTTATCACTCATAATTACCTCCAGAAAACTTTTGTAGTCCACTATACTAATATACAATAAAACCTATTACAATGCAATTATACTGTCATTGTGATAAAAAATTATCAAAAATAAAAAATTGAACAAACAATTTGAAAATAATTTATCAAAAATAAGCTAAATTCACTGGTTTTTATATAAAAATGAAAAAAAATTATCAAAATTATTGACAAAATTTTTTAATGATGATAATATTTTATTAAAGAGTTTGAAAATAAAAAATAATAAGAAATATGGAGGAATTTATTATGGCTATTAAGTATATACCAGAACCTTTTAGAATTAAGATGGTTGAAACTATTAAGATGTTAACTCCTGAAGAAAGAGAACAAAAAATCGCAGAAGCAAAATATAATTTATTTAATCTTAGAGGGGAAGATTGTTATATAGACTTATTAACAGATAGTGGTACGAACGCTATGAGCCAGGAGCAGTGGGCTGGCGTTATGAGAGGCGATGAAGCATACGCTGGTGCAAATAGTTACTTTAAGCTTGTAGAAGCGGGACAAGATATTTTTGGTTATAAACATATACAACCTGTTCACCAAGGCCGTGCAGCAGAAAAGGTTCTATTTGGTTTGCTTATGGGTGAGGGTAAATTCTCTATATCTAACATGCACTTTGATACTACAAGAGCACATGTAGAGCTTGCAGGAGCAAGAGCTATTGACTGCGTAGTTGCAGAAGCTGGAGATCCTTCAATAAGAGCTCCATTTAAAGGAAATATGGATCTTGAAAAACTTGAGCAAATCATTAATGAACGTGGAGCAGAAAACATTGGTCTTGTTATTATGACAATAACTAATAATTCAGCTGGAGGACAACCTGTATCAGTTGAAAATGTTAGAGAAACCTCTAAGATTTGTAAAAAATATGGTATTAAATTCTGTATCGATGCAGCTCGTTATGCAGAAAATGCTTATTTTGTAAAACAACGTGAAGCTGGTTATGAAAATAAATCTATTAAAGAAATTATTAAAGAAATCTTTGGATACGCTGATATGTTCACAATGAGCGCTAAGAAAGATACCATTGTAAACATGGGTGGATTATTAGGTATTAAAGAAGATGATGATTTATTCCAAGCAATCAAAGGACGTACAATTTGCTTCGAAGGATTTATAACTTATGGTGGACTTTCAGGACGTGATCTTGAAGCTCTTGCAATTGGTCTTTATGAAGGTCTTGATGAGAATTATTTAAGATATCGTATAGGACAAATGGAATACTTAGCATCACGTCTAGATGATGCTGGAATAGCTTATCAAGCACCAGTAGGTGGACATGGAGTATTTATCGATGCTAGAGCTATGTTCCCACATATACCTTACTACGAATTCCCAGGACAAGCGTTAGCTATAGAACTTTACAAAGAAGCCGGAATTCGTACTTGTGATATAGGATCTTACATGTTAGGAAATGATCCTGATACTGGAAAGCAATTAGAAGCAGAGTTTGACTTCACAAGACTTGCTATTCCAAGACGTGTATACACACAAGCTCATATAGATGTAATGGCTGATGCGTTAATAGCAATTAAAGAAAGAGCAAGTAGTATTAAAGGTTATAGAATAACTTGGGAACCACCTGTACTACGTCACTTCCAAGCACATCTTGCACCACTTGATAAATAATAATTAAGAAATAGAGGGGGCTGTCTCACTATATAGAAGAACCGGCGAAAGTTAACTTTCTGGTGTACTTCTTTATAGTGCGACAGCACCTTTTCATATTTTATAATAACTTTATTGAAAATATTCATTTTAAAGCTTCTTTATATTATTTTGTGGAAGCACATAATTGATATAACTATTGCTAAATATATTAATGCATAAAAGAATCTAAATATAAAGGAGCGTTTAATTATGAGAAAAGCCGAACCTTTTAGAATTAAAATGGTGGAGCCTATTAGGCTTATTTCAAGAGAAGCAAGAGAAAAGGCATTAGTTGAAGCTGGTTATAACCCATTTTCATTAAAAGGAGAAGAAGTATATATAGATCTTTTAACAGACAGTGGAACAGGTGCTATGAGTGATAACCAGTGGGCAGGGATAATGTTAGGAGATGAATCTTATGCTGGAAGTAGGAATTTTTATAATCTTTCACAATCAGTTAAGGATATAATTGGATATAACTATACAATACCTACACATCAAGGAAGAGGAGCAGAACAGGTTTTATTTCCGCTACTAGTTAAAAAGGGGCAATATGTCATTGGGAATATGCACTTTGATACCACAATGGCTCATATAGACTTAAGTGGAGGAAGACCAATTAACTTTGTAACAGAAAAAGCCTTCGATACAACGACGCCGTATGATTTTAAGGGCAATTTTGATGTTGAGAAAATGGAAGCTTTTATAAAAGAAAAAGGTGCTGAAAATGTAGCATTTATACTTATAACTATAACTTGTAATAGTTCTGGAGGACAGCCCGTTTCGATGGAAAATATAAGAGCGGTTAGTGAAGTTGGAAAGAAGTATGGTATAAGAGTATTGATTGATGCTGCAAGGTTTGCTGAAAACTCATACTTTATAAAGAAAAGAGAAAAGGGCTATGAAAACAAATCAATAGTGGAAATTGTAAAGGAAACTTTTTCATATGCTGAAGCTTTTACAATGAGTGCTAAAAAGGATGCTCTTGTAAACATAGGTGGACTTATAGGTATTAAAGATAACGAAAAACTTTATACTGAAGCGAGATCGATGGTAGTTCCGTTAGAAGGATTTCCTACTTATGGTGGGCTTGCAGGCAGAGATATGGAAGCTTTGGCAAGAGGACTTAGAGAAGGTGTCGATGAAGCTTATCTTGAATATAGAATAAATCAAGTTGCATATTTGGGAAAGAGGTTAAGTGATGGTGGAGTTCCAATCCAATCTCCAACTGGAGGGCATGCAGTTTTTGTTGATGCTAAAAAAATGCTTCCTCATATTCCAGCAAATCAGTTTCCGGCACAAGTTCTTGCAAATGAACTTTACTTGGAATCCGGAGTAAGAGGTGTTGAAATTGGTTCATTCTTACTTGGAAGAGATGCGGAAACAGGAGAGCAGCTGGAATCACCAATGGAGCTTTTAAGACTTACTATTCCAAGAAGAACTTATACTAATAATCATATGGATGTTGTAGCAGATGCTTTAATTAATATAAAAGATAGGGCACATACCCTAAAAGGTCTCGAATTTACTTATGAGCCTAAGATATTGAGACATTTTACAGCTAGGTTAAAACCGATAGAATAGCAAAGTATAGAAGAGTAATATTGAGAGCAGACCTATAAAATTTAATGAGTCTGCTTTTAGTTATGTTTAGATGTATTAGTATTTGTAATAGTTGGAGCCTTAGGTATTAAATAAAATTATTTGATTTATTTGTGATATAGAGTTATTATATAGAAGTCGGTTGCGACAGAACATAAAAAATAAATATGGCCCCTTGGTCAAGCGGTCAAGACGGCACCCTCTCACGGTGCAATCAGGAGTTCGATTCTCCTAGGGGTCACCAATTATGTAAACATAAGAGTTTCAAGGGTTTGAAGCTCTTATGTTTTTCTATTTCCTTAGTAAGGCTGAATAACTCTTGAATAAATTTTTACCGCTAATAGGATTTTTTTAAATATATCCTTCATCAACAGCATAATTTAAAAAATGTCTTAATAATATATTTAAATTTTTAATTACCTAAGTTTTATAAAAACAAAATTTTAGTATTTTCCATATTATAGTTTCCCAAAAATAAATAATGGATAATTTTACCTTTGTTCAAAACAACTGTTCTGAAATTGAAAATTGACTTTTAATCAATAAAGATTAATCCAAAATTAGATAACAGTTACTATTGGCTAGTAAAGAATGTGAATGCTGATGCACTGAATATTAGAAGTGGTTATGGTACATTCTATCCAATAAAAGCCACAATATCCATGGTCATGATGTGGTTAGTGTAGATGAGGGAATGTATGCGAATGGAGATTTTTGGACCAAAGTATTTTATCCAAATAGTGGCGCAGGTCAATACAGTACATCTTATTCTGGGTATGCTGACAATGTTTATTTAGGAAGTACTGGAAGTATCACTGGATTAAGTTCTACTACAGAATATAGTAATGCATCACTATCAAGTTCTAAAGGATATATACATTCAGCAGGCTATACATATAATGCTGTTCCAATTATTCAATATCCTTTTGAATATTCAAAGAAGAAACTGTCTGATAATACTATCGAAGAGAGATGGAGAAATAATAAAAATTCTAAAGAACGCTAGATATAAGCGATGTTAATGGTAATTTAATTAACTCCACTATTGTAACTGATGGTGGTAGCAAAGTAATTGAGTACGTAAAAGAAGATGATAAAATGGTAGCGCATTCGTGGAATCTTCCTCCAAAGGTAGCTGCAGAAAATAAAAGAATATTATCAACACCATTATCCAATCAAGTTAATAAAGATATATCTTCAAAGAAGTGGACAGACGAAGGAAATTTTACTTTAGCCAATAATTCTGTAAGAAAATTTACTAATTCAGACAATTTTAAAACTTCAACTATTTATTTAGATAATAGTACTGGAGTATTATTAAAAAGTGAAGCCAAATCAAATAATTCTACAGATTCTACAGAAGTATTTAGTAAGCTCACCGAATTACCTGAATCAAAATTTCAAATCACTGATGTTGAAGTCAAAGAATTACATCCTATAACAAACAATGTTTTAGGTAAGGGCTAGAAATATAATATAAAATGAAATAAGAATAGGCCATATGATATTATTTAGTACTTATCATATGGCCTATTTTTATGCAAGATTATTTTATCTATATAGTAATAAATAGATAAAATAGCAATTCAACTAGAATATCTAATTATCGTAAATTTAAGATAGTTAAACATCATGAAAATATTGTGACATAACTTTTTAAATTAGAAATGCGAACGATGTTCTTTGAAAATAGAATAATGCAGTGTTAAAAATGATTATACTTTTCATAGAACTATTAAAATATGTAGAAAATATGGTATAATTTTGATATAAATTAAATAACAATAGTAAAATATGACAAAGTAAAAATCATGAGAAGGAGAAATAAATGAGCATTGGAAAATCAATTATTACTTTTATTATTGGGATTATTTTATGACCACAGAAAATTGGATAAATAAAGTAAATGTTAATTTAGAATATTTTTATCAAATGTCACAACGGTAAGATATTGAGATTTATAAATGGGGGAGATATCATGGAAAGAAGTATTAAATTATTATTCTGTCTACTAGGAAGTGTATTTCTTGCATTATTAAAATGCCCTGTATTTGGATATGCTGAACAAGCATTATGGGAAGGTAGAGGATATGGAAGTAGTTCAACTGGAATAATCTTTTACAACATTATCAATGTGATCTCGTTTATTGGATTTATATTAATAGTAATTTTTTCTATAGCATTGATCATAGTAAATCTTAATTTTAAAGATAAAAAGTAATATAATATCTTCCTAAAATATTACAAGAGATAATTCGGAGCATTCTTATTTAGCGTAACAACTGAAAAAACGAACAATTTATCTAAACACTGTATTATTCAAAGTTGAATTCTACAGTGTTTTTGCGTCGCAATTCCGAGATTATATGTAAGCGCTGGAACACATACCGTATCTCCCAAAAACAGCTTCATATCAATATGCGAAGCTGTTTTTTTAATAGAATTCTTCTTTTGTAATTTTCTTTATGTAGTTATATTGTTTTCGTATAAGCTTTTTAAAATCAGCATCTAATAGTTCATTGTATAGAGTAATACCTTCAATTTTTCCACTAAGAAACTCCTTTGTCATATTCATCATAAAGTCAATATTAGGCAGACTTGCTGCTAGATTCCTCCTTTGCATTTATTCTACATTCAAGCTGCACCTTATCTGCCCAAGGCAAATATTCCTTAAGAACTGAAGAGTCTAGTGTAAAATTGCTATTGGGCAAATTTCGGAATACATATTCAAGATATTTGAGGCATCTAAGTTATTGGCTGCCGACGTATTTATAATACTAAATATAAATGCTGATGCTTCTGCGCCGGCAATTGAATCTGAAAATAACGAGTTTTTTCATGCACTGGGACACTTTGAATAAGTCTATTTCTTTTTCTTTCTTCTGGTGATAAACCTTTCCATTTTCTCTCTAGTTTAAAAAGCTTATCACAATAAGATCTCCCAATGGGGATCCGCCTGACCCTGCAATCTCTTTTTTTCTAGAATCCAATGGAATTACATCTATGATAATATCGCCTTAAATGGCTGAAACAAAGGCAACGTGTAATTCCTTCAACCTTTTCGTAACCTGTATAAGCATTAATATAGGTTTAAGCCAATATTCAGAGCTTCGAATTATCCAGTTTGCAATCATATATCTTTTAAGTTCAGCACCCATTCTCTTAAAATCTTTTTCTTGACGGTATAGATGTACTGACATCATATATTTTTGATACATTGCCCATGACACAATTGAAGGCGAAGCAAAAGAGTACGTAAACACAGGTGCTGGCACAGTAGCTGAATATATAGAATCATATGGATTAGTATAATTTAGACCACAGTCATATTGGACGTAGTCCTTTATTATCAGCTTTGCTGGTACATATTTACTGATTTCATTCTTTTTACACCATTCTGAAACTGACATTCCACTTTTAGTTATTTCCTTAATTCTCTGTTCCCAGAGAACTAGATCTTCAGTTGTGGATGCCAAAATAAAACCTCCCATTGCTATACTTTATTAAAAGTATAGCAATGAGAGGCTATTTTACATGACGTTGTTTGTTCCAGCGCTTACGGATGATAGCATATGTTGACAATATGCATAATGTACCATAATATTGAATTAAATACTAATTATACATAAGTATCATAATTAAGGGGGATTTTATATTGCTAAAAAATAAGTATAACTATATGATTTGTGTTTTTTGTGCATGTTTATTTTTATTTTTTAGTTATAATGTATATGCGTCAGATGATAGCAAACCGAAAGTAGACAGATATAAAACTTGGACAATTATATTCAATCAACCAATAGATGTTACTAAGTTAACTAAAGATAGTATTCAAGTGAAGGATAAAAATAATAACTTAATAAATGTAGGGTTACGGCGGTGGCCTAATACCTGTACTGTTTTAGTTAGTCCACCTGAGAAAGGCTACGACTTGGGGGAAGAATATACTTTAGTAATAACTAAACAAGTATATTCAGAGGAAAATAAACAAATAAAAGAAGGAAAAAGTTTTAATTTTAAAATTAAAGAAACGTCAGAAGAACCTATAGTTTTTAAGGATAGTGCTTTTGAGAGACTTGTAAGGGATAAAGTAGATAAGCCAGAATGGGAACCTCTTTATAAAAGTGATGTGGAGAATATAACAGAACTAATGGAGCAAAATTGTGGAAGGAAAGATAATAACACAATAAAAGATATTTCTGGAATAGAAAATTTAGTTAACTTAAAGTCCTTTATTCTAACCTATTCTCAAATTGAAGATATATCTCCATTGAAAAATCTAACTAATTTGCAAACACTATGGCTGTATGATGATAACATAACTGATATCAGCCCATTAAAGGGACTAATTAATTTAAAAGAGCTTGAATTATATGGTAATCAAATAGTTGACATACCGTCTTTAAAGGGATTAACTAATTTAGAGGATATTAATTTAGGAAATAATAAGATACATGATATAACTTTATTAAAAGAGTTGCCTAACTTACAAAGTCTTAATTTAGTTTACAATAATATAACTGATATCAGTTCATTAAAAGGATTATCTAATTTAAAAGATCTTAACTTAGGTAGCAATAAAATAGCTGATATCAGTCCATTAAAGGGGTTAATCAATTTAAATTCTCTTAGTTTAGATGACAATAATATAACCGACATCAGTTCGATAAAGAGTTTAACTAATCTAGATTCTCTCATCCTAGATGGTAATAATATAACTGATATTAGTCTATTAAAAGGATTACCTAATTTAAGAGAGCTTAATTTAGGAAACAATAAAATAGCTGATATTAACCAGCTAAAAGAGTTAACTAATTTAACTGGATTATGGTTACAGGATAACCCTATAAATAGAGAGTTTAAAGAAATACTAAAGAAGTATTTGCCTAAATGTAACATAGAATTCCTAATTAAACAAAACAATTGAAAAAGTAAATAATTTTTTATAGTACCTCATTATTCAAAATTGAATTCTGAGGTGTTTTTGCGTCGCAATACCAAGGTGCGACAAGAAGTCGATAAATAATAGTGTTTCAACATGAAACTGTGTTAGTCATTAAACACATCCTCGTTAGAAACTGCATAATGAGAGTAACGGAAATTTAGAAGGAAATGTAAATAGGTTAAAAATGATTAAAAGATCTATGTTTGGCAGAGCTAGCTTTGACCTTTTACGGAAAAAAGTATTGTCTAATATATAAGGAGTCATCTAGAATTTGATGACTTCCATCAAATTTGACGAAGAACCAATTTTCATTATAAATCAACACTTTCAGTAGCTCCTATACTTTTAAACATAGTTCTATAAAGTATAGCTTATAGATTTATTTTAAAATATATAAATTAAAGAAGCTTTTGTAGAGAATAATAAGATCAAAACTAATTTAGAGGAGATAGCTTATGATTTTAAATATAATACTAGGTTTTATAATTCCATGGATATTTGGAGTAGTGCTTTATTTAAAAAATAAAAAAATATTATTTACTATTGCTCCCTTTTCATCAATAGTGGCTTATACAGTAAATGAGTTCTGCTTTCATTTGAATTTCTGGAGGTTAGTGCCTGTAAATATTGATGACGACTATACTGCTATATCTGTAAATATGGGATTATATCCTATATTAGGATGTTATTTAATTTACTACATTTCAAGAAAGAATATAAACTCATATTTAGTTATTTTCATTTTTACATTAGCTACTACAGTAGTAGAATACTTAGCATTTTTATTTAAGCTAGTTACTTATGGAAATGGGTGGAATGTAGGATGGACTTTTGTATCATATCTTATCCCATATTTATTAATATATATGTACTTTTTAAAACTAAAAGTTATTAAAGTATTTTAGTTTCTAACATGTAATTAAATTTAAAAATAGTTCTGATAACCCTAATCTGAAAGAAAATTTCTATTAATATGGATATAGTAAGATAGTTTGGTCGCATTTAAACATAGGACGATTCATTTGTAAAACATATATAATTTCACTAGTGTTTAATTAATGGATTTAAAATCCTATTGACAATAATTCTATGTAATAACTTTCTATTTCCACCATCAATATATAAATGAAAATAGCCAGCAACCCTGCTTTAATATAATTACCACTAACCATAAAAAAGCAAGAAAGGTGCTGACTATCTATGGGTAATTATATCACTATTTTCGAAAAATTATTAGATATTATTAATTGGAACACTTTGAAAAAATCTGCGTATAAGTTAGATGTTGACTATAATATTGCATCAAATCACCTAAAGACTTATTTATACTTTCATTTAGCGAAGCTAGATAGTTTAAGAGATATTGATGATTTCATGCAATCTGACTCTAAGTTAAAGGAGTCAATAAAAAGCGTTAGCTTGGGAATGTTATCTAATTATAACAATTATATTGATTATAATATTTATATTCCAATATTGAATGAACTAATTTCTAACGCTTTAGAACAACTGCCCGTAAACGAGAAAATTAAAAAGTTTGGAACCATAAAGTTAATAGATTCTTCAACCATAAGCATGGGGGAAAACTTATTTTCAATGGGCAGAATTTCGATCTACAAAAGCAGGAATAAAGCTTCATACCAAGTTTAACCTAAGTAAAGGAGTTCCAGAACTTATAGTTATATCTAATGCTAAACCACATGATAGAACAAAGATGAAAGAACTCATTACAGAAGATAACTGTATATATATCTTTGACAAAGGTTATGTTGACTACAAAATATTTGATGAATTTAGCAACAGAGGAGTACATTTTATCACTAGATTAAAAGACAATGCTGCTATAACTGATCCAACAAATCTTGAAATTACTTATTCAGAAGATACCTTGCTAGATGATTCTATAAATATTATAGAAGATATTACTTGTTATCTAGGTACTAAAGATGTTAACATGACAGACAAACAATATAGGGTTATTACAGTACTTGATTCTAAAGGTCAAATATTAACTTTTGTAACAAATATCTTTGAATATACTAGCGAAGATATAGCATGGCTGTATAAAAACCGTTGGGAAATAGAGCTATTCTTCAAATGGATTAAGCAAAATTTAAAAATCAAAAGATTTATTGGTCATAGCCTTAATGCAGTTATGATGCAAGTTGTTTCTGCGATAATAACATTTATCATAGTAAAGTTAATACAAGATATAGCCAAAACAGCCTACGGCCTATTGAAAATAAAGAGACTAATAAAACATTCACTTACAAAATCAGTCGATAGTAGCTTATTTTCTTGGGGAAAATGGTTAGGTAGCTAATAGTAGCCGTATAACCATATAATTCCATACAAGCTATCGCTATGCGGGCAAGTCTGCCCTTTGAATAAGGAATATTATTACTCATTAGTTTAATTTAAGTAATTAGCTATAAAATATGATTGGAATACAAATGTCAATCGAAATGTTTTCCAATGATTAAACACTAGTGATATAATTTTAAGTTAAAGACAGCAGTTAATTAATGCAGATTAATATAAACAATAGATTTTAATAAAAGTATTATTTGACAAATAATACTAAAAAAGGTACAATCATTAATAAATATCAAATGTGATGATGGAAAGAGTAACTATGATACGAAGCAAACAGAAATAGGAATATTTGATGAGAATTCCTTTTGCAGAGTAATAGTGAAGACCACTCCTGAACAATAATGTGAAATAAGCATTATCGTATTTCTGCGTTAAAGAATAGAGTTTGTTAGAACTTGAGTAAAAGATGAAGGTGGAACCGTGCGTTTGATATTATTTGTGCACCCTTGAATAGAACTACAACTCTGTTCAGGGGTGTTTTTATTTTGATTAATAAGATGATAGGAGGGATAAAAGAATAATTTTCTTAGTACACATAAATGATTATAAGTAAAAGGAGAAAAAGAAAATGGATTTACATGATTATAAAAAAGTAGCGGAAAATTATGATTTATATGTGGATATAGTTTGTCCAGAAAGTTCGGCATTAAATGGAGAAGCATGTATAGATTTTTATTCAAATTTAGCAAAAGAGTATGGGGATAAAGGAATACTTGATATTGGTTGTGGAACTGGATGCATTATGATACCTTTATTAGAAAATGGTTATAAAATAACAGGAATAGATATATCACAGGAGATGCTTAATGTTTTGAGAAAAAAACTTGCAAATAAAAATTTAAAAACTGATTTGATATGTTCTGATATGGGAGAGTTTAACACTTATAAAGAATATTCTCTGGCAATTATGCCAAGGAGTGCTTTTTTTCATATTATAGATAGAAAACATCAGAAAAAAGCTTTAAAAAACATTAGCAAACATTTATGTAAAGGTGGAATTTTATCATTAAATACAGTTATCCCAGATTATAAATTTATTACAAATCAACAAGCTGATGGAAAATATTTAAGGTTTGAATATATAAATGCTGATGGAAAAAAAGAAAAAGTATACAATGAATTTCAATACAATTATGAAACACAAGTTAATTCAGGGAAATGGACATTTGAAGAATATGATGAAAATGATAGTATAGTAAAAATAAATGAATGTTTAATATCTATTAAATTTTCTCAAAAATCCGAAATAGAAAATCTATTTGAATTATGTGGGTTTGAAGTCATAAACATATATGGAGGGTATGATAATAGAGAACCTACTTATCCAGGAAATTTGATATGGGTTGCAAGAAAGATATAATCCTAATAAAATTGATAATACATATCTTAAGTATTTGAGAAGATGTTTCTCTTAAATATTTAAGATAAAATTGAATAATGCAGTATTAAACAATAATTTGTTACTAATCTTAATGAATTAAGCTGAAAATAATGATATAATTACCAATAAGTGAAAAATACGGGGGGATAATTATGTCTAGTATGATGCCGATGCTTTTTATTGGTCCAATAATTGGTTTAATTTTATTAGGTATTGGAATTTATGGATTCGTATTGTTTGTAAAACTTGCTAACAGAGGGATTAGAGCACTTGATATTTACATAAATGAAAAGACAAATAAGTCTTAATGCTCAAAAGTAGTGGCATTTTGACAACTAAAGATGGCGATATTTCTTATTTTCTATCATTAATATCTTCAGTATTAGTTATTAATGGATATAACAAGGTTAAAAAGGAAAGCAAGCAGTAGGTATATTACAAAATGTTCTTAGTTGGTAATTAATTACAAATCAATGTGCAACAGTTGTAATATGCACTTAATAGTAGTGGATACTATAAAAAATAATAATGATAAGTACATGTGTAATTGCTTTATTTTTTTAATCTAGTTAATGGTGCAGAATCAAGAGAAGGGATTCTTATTATAATTATGAAAATTCAGGGTTTTAATGGAGAAATTAAATATGGCTATGTGGAACCCATGGCGTGGTTGTAAAAAGTGTAGTGATGGTTGTCAATATTGTTATATTCATAAAAGTGATTATAAACTATCTATTTTTAAAGATTTGCCCATAAAGCATAAATGTATTACAGCCCAGCCGTTATTAGAAAAAATAAATATTGAAAAGTATTTAAAAGATATTGAGCTTGTTATCGTTGGTGGAGAATCTGATAATAATGCAAGAATATTAGATTATGATTGGGTACTTGACATAAGAAATCAGTGTGTAAAGGCAAATGAAATACAAATTGAATATGAAGTTTTTGGAAAGAAGACAAATCCTACAATAGTGCTTATTGCCGGAAATGGTGCTCAGCTAAATTTTTGGGAACCAGATTTTTGTGAAATGCTTGCAAAGGAAAATTTACAAGTTATACGCTTTGACAACCGTGATGTGGGATTGTCTACAAAATTCGATGAGGCTGGCATTCCTGATATGGGAAAAATATACCAGGCAGTACAAGAGGGAAAAGCAATTAAGACACCATATACATTGGAAGATATGGCTGATGATGTGGCTGGCTTGTTAGATGTGTTGGATATAAAGAAAGCTCACATCTGTGGTGCTTCTATGGGAGGTACGATTGCTCAGGTTTTTTTCTCCATACATAAAGTCAGCGATTGAAAGTTATTATGGAGAACCAAGGCAATTTGATTTATGGGACGCCAAAATTACAAGTATAAAAAGACTTGAGTTTGGGTCATTTAATTTTGAAACTACGATTTCAGTAACAACATTTAAAGGGCCGCCTAATCCACCTTATGGCTTAGATATGGTTACGATAAGAATTGATGATACTGGAATACATGTTGTAAATTTTAAGCATAAAGATGTGTCTTATATTTCTTTTCTAAATGAAACAATCGGATTTATATTTTAAAAATGCAACATATATTATCTTAAAAATAGTATGTAGTCAATATATATTTTGAAAATCCATCAATTTTGTACAATATTAATGTTAATATATCTTGATAGACATTAAATAAGTTATTGTAGTTTGAATTCGTATATATTTCTATTTATAATCATTCCTATAACATGTTTAGTATTTTATAGGAGGTTTTGCATGAGTGAATTTTTGAAATTAGAAGATTTTATTGAACATTCAGAGGCAAGTTATGAAGAAGCTATAGTCCAATTTTTACAGGATAACGGAATAACGATTGAAGATTTTGAGTATGTAGGGAAATGTGATTCTGAGTGTCTAGAATGTGATGCGGAAAGATTTAGTGTTTGGCGTAGGGATATAGGGTTCATTGAAGAGGAAAACATTTTTACTTTGGATTTGGATGTCGCCGATGAAATAATGGATTTCGCTATATACTGGTGTAATAAATGCGGTAAGTGGACTACTTATATTGAGTAACGAAATAATTGAAAAAATGAATGATTTATAAAAACATGGCATTACTCAAATTTGAATTTTGCAGTGTTTCTTCGTAGAAACACAAGATTCATGTACATATATCCTAAAACTACGATATATGTACATACTGAAAAAAATGCGACATAACTATTGAAATTGAAAATATGAACAATGTTCTTTGCTACGAAAAATACTGCCAATTGAAATACTATTTTCATTGGCGGCTATGAAGCAATTCATGATTCTTTGAGAATGATATTCAAGAGATTACGATGTTTGTCATCGTTTAGTCTTACTGGAAATAAATAAGTACATGCATTATTCTATTTTTAATAGCGAAGATAGGATGGAAAGTAATGGTGAAATAAATGGTGAAAAATGATAAAGACATATGGTTAAAATTATTACTTAAAATGCCTTCTTTATTTTTGGGCTTCTTTCTATTTGCAGTGGCAATGCTTTTAGCACTTTATTCAAAGCTTGGAATGAGTCCGTGGGACGTTTTTCATATGGGAATCGTTAATCATTCCATTCTTTCTTTAGGACAGACGTCGCAGATTGTAGGGTTTTGTGTGATAATGCTATCAATTTTTTTAGAAGTAATCCCTGGAATTGGAAGTATATTTAATATGATTTTTATTGGCATTTTTGTTGATATAATTAATAATATTGGATTATTTAAAACACCAGAAAGTGTATTAGGTAAGATACTAATGCTTATATCAGCTATTATAATTATGGGAATTGCTACATATTTCTATTTGCGAGTTGAACTTGGTGCTGGCCCAAGGGATGGATTAATGGAAGGACTTGTAAGAAAATTAAATAAACCAGTTTGGCTTATAAGAGGATTTATAGAAATTACTGTTTTGATAATAGGTTTCTTCTTGGGAGGGCCAGTGGGAATTGGAACCTTGCTATTAGCAGTGGCAATTGGACCTTCCGTACAATTTGCATTTAAAGTTGGAAAATATGATTCTAAAAAAGCTCAACATATGAATTTGGTAGACTTATATAAAAATATTAAAGGTTTAAATAATATTGAATAAAGTGAAATTAAACTCAAATTTTTGAATTATAGCAAAATCTTCCACCCCTTATAGCGATTTTGTTCCATTCTTTTTTAGCGTAATGACATTTGGAAAGGAAGCACCAGAACAACAAAAGGCATGGGGTGAACTTATTGAAAAGTTGGATAATGCCTGTAAACTTGACAAAAAGACAGAAGCACTCGCTTATTTAGCTGTATTGGCTTCCGCTCGACTTGAAAGTGGTATA